>NZ_CAKJTM010000001.1:0-2141 GCF_917627345.1 Protofrankia sp. CiP3
CGCGCGGGGAGGGCCTGAAGCTCGTCGGCGCCGGGCTGCGTGCCGTCGGTGGTGGTGTGCTGCGGCAGGGACGTAATGTTGTCACGGCGATCCCGCATGCGCTGGCGGAGGCTGGGGGTATCCGGGGTGCGGTTCGGGACCCGCGGCTGTTCGCGCGGGCGGCGCACTGCCGGTTCGTCGGGCGGGATCCGGTGGATATGGCCAGCGGGCAGATGATTCTGCAGCAGGTTGACTGTGAGCTGCCTGGTCTGTTGGCGTGGGCGTTGCAGCGGACCTATCTGTCGTCGTATCGGGCGGGTCGCTGGTTTGGCCCGTCGTGGAGTTCAACGCTGGATCATCGGCTGGAGATCGACGGCGAGGGGGTGTGCTATGCCGCGCCTGACGGGGTGCTGCTGGCCTATCCCCATCCCGGGCCTGGTCAGAGCGTGTTGCCGGCGGAGGGCCCGCGCCTGCCCTTAACCCGCGAGGAGGATGGCGCGTATACCGTGGCGGACCCGGCGGCCGGGCATATCCTGCACTTCGCGGTGCCGGCCGAGGGTGCCCGGAGCGTGGTCCTGCCGCTGGCCGCGATCGTCGATCGTAACGGTCACCGTGTGGATTTGGGTTATGACGCCGACGACGGCACTCTGGCGGAGATCCACCATTCGGGGGGGTACCGGCTGGCGGTGCAGACCCGTCAGGGGCTGGTCACGGCGGTGCGGATGGTGGGGGCGGCGTGGGAGCCCGACATTGAGATCGTCCGCTATGGGTACGACGCGGGCGGACGGCTCACCGAGGTGGTCAATTCCTCGGGTCAGCCGTTGCGGTTCGGCTACGACGCCGAGGGGCGGATGATCCGCTGGCTGGACCGTACCGGCACCGAGTACGTCTATACCTACGATGCGGCTGGGCGGGTGGTGCGCACCGCGGGTTCCGCCGGCTGCCTCGACGGGAGCATCGCCTACGACACCGACCGTCATGTCACGGTGGAGACGAACTCGCTGGGGCAGGCCACGGAATATCATTTCACCGCGGCGATGCAGCTGCGGCGGCAGGTCAATCCGCTGGGCCATGCCACGACCTACTCCTGGGACCGCTACGATCGCAAGCTGGCCGAGACCGACCCGTTGGGTCGGACCGTGCGCTATAGCTATGACGCCGACGGCAACCTGACCGAGGTCATCCGCCCGGACGGCGCCCGCGTCACAGCGGAGTGGAACGGGCTGCGGCTACCAATCACGCTCGTCGAGGCGAACGGTGCCCGCTGGGAGCGATCCTACGATGACCGCGGGAATTTGACCGCGGTGGCCGACCCGGCCGGGGCGCGGACGGCTTTCACCTATGATGACCGTGGTCGGCTCACGGCTGTCACCGATGCGCTCGGCCATACCCGGCGGGTCGAGACGGATGCCGTCGGCCTGCCGGTCGCGGTCACCGATCCGGCGGGGGCGGTCACCGCCTATGAGCGGGACGGGTTCGGCCGCGTGGTCGCGGTGACCGACCCGCTCGGTGGGGTCACCCGGTTCGGCTGGACGGTGGAGGGGAAACCGGCGTGGCGGGCCCTGCCCGGCGGTGCGACCGAGCGGTGGGCCTACGACGCCGAAGGCAACCTCGTCGAGCACGTCGACGCGGCCGGTCTGGTGACCCGCACCGAGGTCACCCACTTCGATCTGCCGGCTGTGCGGACCGGCCCGGATGGGGCGCGGCTGGCCTTCACCTACGACACCGAACTGAGGCTCACGGCCGTCACGAACCCCCACGGGCTGGTCTGGCGGTACGACTACGACCCGGCTGGGAACCTCGTGCGGGAGACCGATTTCAATGGCCGCATCCTCGCCTACACCCATGATGCCGCCGGTCAGCTCGTCGCCCGTACCAACGGTGCCGGCCAGACGGTGCGGTTCACCCGTGACCTGTTGGGTAACGTGGTCGAGAAACGTAACGAACATGCGGTGACGACGTTTGCCTACGATGCGGTGGGTCGGGTGACGCGGGCGACGAACATGGATGCCGACTGCACCGTCGAACGGGATGCTCGTGGCCGGGTGTTGGCCGAGACCTGTAACGGTCGGACGGTCTCCTCAGCCTACGATGTGCTCGGTCGGCGGATGCGGCGGGTGACCCCGTCCGGGGCGGCCAGCGTGTGGGAGTACGACGCGAAC
>NZ_CAKJTM010000001.1:2729-18504 GCF_917627345.1 Protofrankia sp. CiP3
CCCGGCCCGGCGGGTCACCGCCGTCCATGGCACCGGCTGGTCTGAGCGGTACGCCTACGATGCCGCGGGGAACATCACCGACGCGTCCTGGCCGGTGCCCGCGCAGCGCGACGGGCGCGAGGGCCGCGACGGGCTGGGTACTGCTGCGCAGGGTGGCCGGGAGTACGCCGGCACGTTGATCCGCCGGGCTGGCGGCGTCCGCTACGAGCACGACGCCCAGGGACGGGTGACGCTACGCCAGCAGAAACGGCTGTCGGCGGGGCCGCGGACCTGGCGGTACAGCTGGGACGGCGAGGACCGGCTGACCGGGGTGACCACCCCGGACGGCCAGCGCTGGCGCTACGCCTATGACCCGTTCGGCCGGCGGATCACCAAGCAGCGCCTCGGCGACGAAGACGGGGTGGCCGAGCAGGTCGACTTCGCCTGGGACGGCGTCGTCCTCGCCGAACAGCACCACACCACCGCCGACGCTCTGCCGTCCCACGTCACGACCTGGGACTGGGAACCCGGCGGCTTCCGCCCCCTCACCCAGGCCGACCGCCGCCCGACGACCGGCGCCCCAGGCGACAAAACCGGCGGCGACCGTGACGACGCTGGCAGGGACGGTGACGACCAGGCCGAGCAGGCGTGGTTCGACGCCCAGTTCCACGCCATCATCACCGACCTGGTCGGTACCCCCACCGAACTGATCGACCCCGACGGGGACCTCGTCTGGCAGGCCCGGACCACCCTGTGGGGCGCCAGCCCACCACCGGCCGCCGGTGACCTCGCCTGTCCGCTGCGTTTCCCGGGCCAGTACCACGACCCCGAAACCGGCCTGCACTACAACTACCACCGCTACTACGATCCCGAGACCGCCCGCTACGACTCCACCGACCCCCTCGGTCTCGCCCCCGCCCCCAACCCCCACACCTACGTCCCCAACCCTCTCGACTGGTTCGACCCCCTCGGCCTCGCCCCATACAGGTTGTCGGATCCCCTGCCCAGGGGGATGAACAACAAGATCGCTTCTGCCTACGACGACGTGAGGGCAGGGCGGATTCCTTCGCACGACACCTATGCAGGGCATGAATATCCGTGGTGGGCAGGATCTAAGGAATACCGCGTGCCTGGTAGGCCGGAAAGCGACAGGATCCTGGAAAAGGAGTTGCCCAACGGCGTCAAGGTGTACGGTTGGACATCCACGCATTACACGAAGATTCAACGCTTCAGTGCACCCCACTTCCCTGACTCGGGGTGGAATTAGTAGCCTTATTCGTTAGCTGGCGCGGTGACACTTCGGTGTCGCCCTGCCAGCTCCGGTTAGGGGGCAAGTATGACTGGTAAATTGTCTATGGTGATTGAGACGGATTTCCCGCTGTACGTGGTGGCCGATGAGGAGTCCGGAGATGTACTCGTCACGGCCGAAGAGGTAGAGGGATTTTTTGTTGACCCGGAGGAGGAGGCGCCGGAAGTAGTATTCCTGAGGGCTCATGAGGTTGCCAGGGGTCGGCGAAGGGCTGAAGGCGCAGTACTGGAGATTGTTAATCGTCGACGGGAAAAGATTGGCGAGTACTTCGTCGGCCGGGTTGTACTCGGCGATGTCGGCGCAGAATCGTCAGACGGCAAAATTTCGAGTGTTCCGTATCGATTCTTTGGCAATCGCTGCGAGTATCCCGGGGCTGCAAAAATCTGGCGACGCTGGGCATTGGGCGTCGCAATAGAGAAGGGGGAATGGCTTCGATGGCCAACGAGTCAGCACAGCGCCTGGCTCCATGTTGTCCAGAATTCTTGGTTTACCTTGAATAATAGGGCTGCCCGCTATGGAGTCGATGACGTCGTACATTTGGATGGCGCCCAAATCTCCACGAAGTCGGGATTCTTCTGCGCATTGGGCGAGGCGGCTAATGGTCCTGGTGGGTACTTTGGGTCAAATCTTGATGCTCTGGCTGACTGCATTTCTTCGAGTTTTGGAGAGGGGCCTCCGGTGAAGATTATTTGGCGAGATTTTCGAGTGTCCCAGGAGTTGCTGGATCGTGCCTTTGTGGATTCGGTAATGGAGGTTATGCATGAATTTAACGTGGATGTCACTATTTGCTGATTTCTGTTTATTGTGAATATGCGCAAGTAAATTTGAAGCCTCGTCAGACGGTTCCTGGTGTGGCTTCTGCGGTGGGTGACGGCAGTAGTTGACGGCAACGTCAGGAGTGAACGCCGAATCCCATGCCGGGCTCCGCCCCCGCGCCCGTGACGCGTTCGATAGGGGCGGGCGGTGGTAGGTGCCCCTCCGGGCCAGGGCGACCCGCTCCCGGCGGCGTGCTGTTCATCGTCCCCCTCCGGGGTCGGTACCCTCCTGCGTCCTCCTACATCAGCCCGGCGGTTTCTCGTGTCTGTTACCGAGTTCCGACAGTCCATCTGCTGCTCCTGTTCCTCGTCGTAGCGCTGCTGGCTGGCGTCCGTCGTGTCGGCGGCGCTGCCCTCTTTGTGGCCCTTTTGCGTCAGCCGAGGCGCACTGCCGCCTGAGCGACGTAGTTAACGATGTTGTCGGGGAATGCCTGTAGGTCGAGATCGAGCGCCCCGTGAGATAACTCCATCGTGGTGAACTACAGTGGACTGTAGTTCCGGGGCGAGGAGTGAGATGGCCAGTGCGGGGTTTGTCGGGCGGGCGGCCGAGCTTGCGCGGCTCGACGCGCTGTTCGGGCGGGTGGGGGACGCGCGCCGTGACCTGCCGGGCGTGGCGGTGCTGCTGCGTGGCCGGCGTCGGGTCGGCAAGTCGCGGCTCGTCGAGGTGTTCTGCGAGCGGGCCGGCCTGCCGTTCGTGTTCTTCCAGGCGAGCCAGGGCGCCGATCCCGCGGCTGAGCGGGCGGCGTTCGCCGCGGCCGTACTCGAGTCCGACATCCCGGGCCGGGAACTGTTCGAGGGAGGTACGGTCCTGCCGACGTGGGCAGCGCTGTTCCGCCAGCTTGCGGCGGCGCTGCCCGCCGACGCCCCGAGCATCGTGGTCATCGACGAGCTGCCCTGGCTGATCGAAACCGACCCGGCGTTGGAAGGAGCCCTGCAGACGGCGTGGGACTCGCTGCTCTCGCGGAAACCGGTCCTGCTCGTCCTGATCGGCTCCGACCTGGCGATGATGGAGCGGCTTGACGACTATCGGCGACCGTTCCACCAGCGCGGCACAGTCATGGTGCTGCCTCCGCTGAACCCCGCCGAGGTCGGCACCATGATTGGCCTGCCGACCGCCGAAGCCATCGACGCATACCTGATCACTGGCGGCCTGCCGCTGATCTGCCAGGAATGGGGCAGCGGCCAGTCGGTCGAGAGCTTCCTCGCCGTCTCCCTCGCCGATCCGACGTCGGCGCTGCTCGTCTCGGGGGAACGCTCGCTTGCCGCCGAGTTCCCCGGTTATGTCCAGGCCCGGAGCGTGCTGGCCGCGATCGGACATGGCGAACGCACGTGGAGCGGCATCCGGGCAGCGTCCGCAAGCGCGGAGCCGATGGCGGCGAGTTCGCTGACGAACGCGCTGCGTCTGCTGGAAGCCAAGCGGGTGGTCGCCGTCGACACCCCGCTCTCCACCAAGCCTGCCGAGAAGGAGCGTCGTTACCGGGTAGCCGACCCCTATCTTCGGTTTTATCTCGCCTACCTTGCCGCCGGCCTGCCGCTGGTCGAACGCGGACGGGGTGATCTGCTGCTGCGGCGGGTGCATCGTTCCTGGACCACGTGGCGTGGCCGGGCCGTCGAGCCGGTGGTGCGGGAGGCATTGCTGCGCATTGCCCCCGAGCTCGGCTGGCCCGAGGTGGAAGCTGTCGGCGGATGGTGGAACCGGCAGAACAACCCCGAGATTGACCTGGTCGGGGCCGACCGTACGGGCGCCGCCAACCGGATAATCTTCGCGGGTAGCATCAAATGGCAGACAGCGAAGCCTTTCGACCAACGCGACCATGCCGCTCTGATACGAGACGTCGCGGCGGTGCCGGGCGTCGACCCGGGTACGAAGCTGCTCGCCGTCAGCCGGACCGGCGTTGCCGCCGATCTGCCATTGCGGTCGGTCGGCCCGGACGAGATCATGACTGCCTGGCGATGACATGCTGGCAGGCGGTGCAGTGGGCCGCGAGCTGTTGTCGGAGATGACCGCGGACGCGGTGGCGATGGGTATGTACGCGTCACCGGCGCCTACCGACACCGGTGACGCGGCCTGATCGCGCCGGCCCAGGTGTGGGACGTTGACTACCAGTTGCTCTCACAGACCGTGACAGGCGGTGGCCGGGAACGGGTTGGAAGGCCAGGCTGCTGCAATGCCGTGACTACAGCCACAGCCCGAATGGTTATGTCACCGAGGTCGACGACATGCTCGTCGGTCTATGCCGTGCGACCCCCAAGAGATCTTTGGCTGCCTCAGTGAGGACCCAGCGGGCGGCTCGGCCCGTGCCTCCAGGTTCCACCAGTTCCAGGCGCCGGAGCCGCTGGAGCTCCTCGCGTATTGTCCGGTCGGACATTCCCGGGTTGACGTTCGTTGCTGCAATAAGATCACGTAGGGGAAGGGATGTGCCGGCAGCCAGAAGTTCCTGTAGTACGGCCATGCCCTCTCGGGAGACGCCGCGATCCCGAAGATGCGCCGGCACGGCGCCACGGCGGTGGAACGTCACCAGCACACTCGTTCCCGTATCGATGATCGTCGGTGGGAAGATCCTGGTCGCCTCCACTATTCTGATCATACGTTGGATGCCGCTGCCAAGGCTGTCGACGACGCCGCGGCGGTAGAGGGCGCCAGCGATCAGTGGATTCCACGGCTGGGACTCGTGCGGTCGCAGGAGGTCGTCGACGGACAGGCCGAAATGCAGGCCGCCGATGCTCGCGACCTCGACTCGGTCGTCGTAGATGAAAACACTGATCGACCCGGCAGCGGTGCTGTACTCGCGGTGCGAGATGGCGTTGGCCAGTGCCTCCCGCAACGCCAGCACTGGGATCTCTGGCTGGTCATGGCGGATCATGCTGCTAGGGTCCAAGCGTGTCGCGACCGGCAGGTGGGTCCGGCAGAATTCCTCGGCCTGGCGCAACAGCGTGAAGGCGTTGCCGTGTAGTTGGCGTTCGTCGGCGATGGATTCGCCACGAATGGTCCCGTGGAAACGGGCGAGTTTGACCAGGCACTGGGGATAGTCGGGGAGTAGTCGTTCGCTTCTGGCGAACAGGACCGCACCAGCGTTGAGGATGCGTTCGCCCTTGACCAGGCCGAGGCCGCGCAGTAGATCGAGGGGATCACGGCTGAGCGGTTCGCTGACCCGCCCCCGGCGGACCGCATCGTCGAGCGCCCGTGCGATTTCCGCGTGGTCGAGGTCGTCGGGTGCCAGAGCGTGCTGGCTCGATCTCCCACCGGTCGGATGTGTGCATCTGTTCGAGGAACAGCCGCTCGTACTCTTCACGGGACATGACGGCCGTGACCGCGCCGGATTCTCTTGTAGGCGACACCTTTGTACCGGTAAGGCCGATACCGGCCCTGTGGGACTGCCACCACGATTACTTCCCGGCCTTCCGCGACGGTTACTCTCTCCATGGTCGGCATGATCTCGGGATCAAACGGCGCCAGCGCCGCATGAAGTTTCTCCAGCGTTTCGTCGGTGACCTGCTGACCCACGATGTGGCCGTCTGGACGGACACCGAACAGCACCCGACCGCCGTGCAGGTTTACCATCCCACATAGCGTGCGGGCTGCCGCCGTTCGCTGGCCCGTCGACTCCTTGAATTCCTGGTGATCAGATTCGCCCTCGGATGCCCACCTGGCAATCTGATCAGTAGCCACCGGCTCGGGTATCGAAGTCACAGTGGATCACATTACCTGTAACTGTCGCGTTCGATATAAGGATCTTCTGGGGTGGATGCAGTTTCTTGATCATTTTCGGCATGTCCTTCCAGCCAATGTGTCGCCGACTATCGTGTGATCTACGAGGTGCATGACGACGTCCTGCTCGGCCTCGTTGTCCCTGTCGCCCACCGTCACGGGGTCTACCACCGGATCTGATTTCGCATGTCCGTCCCGGATATCGGCCGCGAAGCCGGCGCACGGGATGATCTTTTGTCGCTACAGCACCAGGACCCGGCGCAGCCCTCGCTCTACGTCGGCGACCAGCCACGCGGGGATCTCGCCGACCCGGCTCTCGAGGTCGGCGCGGTCGAGGGTGGCGACCTGGGTGACATTGGCCACCGAGTCCTTCGGGATGCCGGTCACGGCCGCCGGCAGGAACAACGTTGCCCGGCATCGCGGCCAGCCGCAGATTCCTCGTCACGGCCACCACGACGACGGTGCGCAGTCTGCTGCGGTTGAAGGGGGCGGCCGCCTGCACGACCACGACCGGCCGGCGTAATGCCGGCGCCGACCCGCGGGGCTCGCCGAGGTCGGCCCACCACAGGTCCCCTCGGCCTTATCGCCAACGCGCTGTGCGATCCGCTGCCGCGTCTGGCGGACGCCGCCGCTTATTGATGATCGGCGCGGGTTTGTCGTTGGGGACGGTTTTGGACCGGATAAGCATACCCAGCGACAAACTGTTCAGAAGAGAGTTGGCGGCCCGGTCGGTATCGGCTGAGGCAGCGCATCGAGTTCGGGCAGGCGTACCCGTACGCTGTCATGGAAGCGGCGCGCGAGTTGCGGTGCGTCGGCGTTGTCCGGGGTGTGAATAAAGACAGTGGGTGATCGGCCCTCGCGCAGCCATTCGACGACAATGTCAATCCAACGCTGCCAGCCTTCGATCGTCCGTGCGGAAGCGTCGCGGCCGAGGTAGCGGATGATCGGCCGGTCGGTCAACGCGAGCGATCGGAGCGGCACGCGCGGCTTCTTGATCCATGCGTCTCGTTCAGCGTCGCTCTGTGGCGGACTTTGAAAGAATACGGTGGTGTCGAACGGAATCCATTCGGCGGCTGCGCTGGCAAGTGCTCCTTCGAGAAGCCGCGCCGCACGGGGGTCGCTGAAGAATGCGGGGTGGCGGACCTCCACAGCGTACCGGTGGGACCTGGTGAGCTGGCGCAGAAAGCGGGCAAGTGTGGGGACGTCGGCGGGGGTAAACGATCCTGGAAGCTGTATCCAGAGGGCATGGGCCCGTGGGCCGAGTGGCTCGATCGCTTCCAGGAAGGCGTGCAGTACCTCGTCAACGTCCGTAAGACGGCGTTCATGCGTGATAATTTTCGGCATTTTGATCACGAATCGAAAATCGGTGTCGGTCTGCCGTGCCCACGAGGCTACGGTGCTTTTGGCCGGCGTTGCATAGAACGTTGTGTTCCCTTCGACCGCGTTGCACCAACTGGCGTAGTGTTGCAGGCGTTCGTGGGACGGGAGCGGGTGCGCCAGAAAGCGTCCTTGCCAAGACGTGTGCGTCCACATCGCGCATCCCACATGACAACGCATGCCCCAAGCCCCCATGAACAAATCCGCCCGAAGGGCCGGGCCCAAGCTTGCCCGCCAAGCCGTGCCCGCGTCACATGTACCGTACCGGTGTCGTCTATCGACCACTCCACTGGCCCATGTTCGCGGCATGTCATCCGGTCAAGATCATGAGCCCCGCCCGGCTGGAGTACCGGGAACGCGCCTGGCTCGCCCGGTTCCGCGGGCTCTACGCCGCGCACCGCGATCCGTCCACCGCCTGGGCAGCCGTCCGGGACAGCCCCGGCCTGGACTGGACACCGACGCCCGGCTGACCGCGGCCTACATCAGCTGGGAGCACGCGATCGACGACCGTTGGCGCGGGTCGGTTCTCGCGCGTCAATGCCTACCCAGGATGAGGGGGTTCTGGATGACCAGGTCCGGGAAGCGCCCGAAGTCGCGGTCGGCGCTCCACAACGTCCGAACACCGTTTACGTGGCACAGGGTGGCTATCCGGGCGTCATGGACCATCGGACCCCGCACTTTTCCGGATTCGATCATGGATCGTAGTGTCGGCCAGTACGTCACTCCTTCATGGAGCAACGTCAGCGACGGTGAGCCGAGCCACGCCTCCACCTGTGCTATGGCCTCGGCTGGGCTGCTGGGCGGATCGTAGATACGCGCGTGCGTCACAGTCGAGTAGAACTCGTGCACGCACGGCCATGGAATCGCCCACGCAGCCGGCGACTCGGCGAGGCTGCGGACAGCGGCAGCCGCCGGTTCGTGGAACGGCGAGTCACGCCGGTGCGCATGGACAAGGATGTTCGTGTCGACCGCGATCATGCACGGTCACCGTAGATTGCCGCACGCACTTCGTTCCAGCCGCTGTCGCGGAACTCCGGGCGCAGGCCGTTGCCGTTCACCGACGCGTCCGGCAACCGAAACTGGGACGCCGAGCGGCGCCGCTCAAGGGCGGCGCGCAGCCCCTCCTCGACGAGGTTCCGCAGCGTGGTGCCTTCAGCGCGGGCCACGTCCTGTGCCTCGCGCACCAGCACCTCTGGCAAGTCCACGGTCGTTTTCATACTGCTAACCGTACCTCCGCTGCCGTACTCCCGTACCATGAATCGGCCGTACCGCTCTACCGTGTGTCACCATCGGGATCTTGGCAGGGCCGTTGGTTTCTTGTCGGGCGGCCTGATCGCGCGCTGGCGGGTGCGGGGCTATCGAACGGCGAGGTAGCGGGCTCTGTCGTCAATTAGCCGCGAAGAGTTGTTGTCGCTGGCAGGAATTCTCTGGATACTGAGGGTTCATCCTGAGTGTGCGGGATGGGCTGTTGCTTCCAGAGGGAGGTCGTTGCATGGGCGTGCTGTTTCCGTCCGAGGACAGGCTGCCGATGTATCCGCGCACTGGTCTTGCACCCGAGGTGCCAACGGGAACCGTGCGGCCGTGGGGGGTGCGGCGGATGGAGCCGCACAGGGCGCGTGGCGAGGCGGCCGGGCCGAGGGTGGTGCGGGTGGATCTCGACCCGGTAACACAGACCGCTGTCTGTTACGACGCTGATGGACATGTGCTCGACACGGGCAGGCACAGCAGGACCTACCAGGGCACGGAGCGCTCGACCGCGACCGAAGGCAGCCGGGGTGATGGCCAGCACGGGGATCCGGACACGGACTTCGCGCAGGACTCGAACCCGGTGGACTGAGCGGTGTCGGATCAGCGGCCTGTGCTGGTCGTGACCCAGCTCGACGACCCGACCGCCGATCTGGTGGTCGCCGCGCTGAACGAGCGGAATGTACCGGTAGTGCGGTTCGACACCGCTGACTTCCCCACGCATCTGTCGTTCGCGGCGACGGTAGGCGCGGGGGACACCCGTGATGACCGCGGTGCCTTTGGTGGAATTTATAATCTTGATAACTATTGTCATATTGATGGCGTTGGCGGCTGGCTGCGGGCACGCTCCCGGACGGTGTTGCTCTCGGCTGTGCGCTCGTTGTACTACCGTCGCCCGAGCGCGTTTGTTTTTCCGGAAATGGCCCCGCAGGACCGGGCCTTCGCGATATTGCAGGCCCGTTACGGGCTCGGCGGGGTCCTGACCTCGTTGCCGGGTTGTCTGTACGTCAATCATCCCCATCGGATCGCCGACGCGGAGCTCAAACCGGCACAGCTGGCCGTTGCCGCGGAGGTTGGCTTCACGGTGCCGCCGACGTTGGTAACCAATGACCCGGCGGCCGCGCGGGCGTTCGCCGGTGCGGTCGGTCCGGTAGTGTACAAGCCGCTGCGGCTGCTGCCCTATGCCGATGCTGAGGGCCGTGCGCGGACGGTGTGGGTTCGAGAGGTGGATGCCGCCGACTTTGACGAAGCAATACAGCATACCGTTCATCTTGTCCAGGCTAAAGTCGACAAAGCGGCGGATGTCCGAATTACAGTGATTGGCCGGGAGGTATTCGCGGTCAGAATTGACAGCGAACACCTTGACTGGCGCCGCGATTACAGTACGCTACAGTATACTGTGATTGATATTCCGGATGGTGTGATCCAGGCGGTACGCGCCTACCTGGAGCGGTTCGGGCTGATGTTCGGCGCGTTCGACTTCGCGTTGGACGCGAACGATGTTCTTGTTTTTCTGGAATGTAATCCCAACGGCCAGTGGGCGTGGCTGGAGGAAGAGCATACCGGTCTGCCGATGACGGCGGCACTTGCCGATCTTCTGGCGGGGGGATGCGTTGATGGCCGCTGATACAAAACTGCCGACCGGTGATATCGACAGCCGGTTGGTCACGCTCGCCGATGCGCTGACGGCGCGCGGGGATCTGCGATCGAAGCCCTGGCGGGATGCGTTTCTGGCGACACCGCGGCATGTTTTTCTGCCCAGATTCTACCGGAAAGTCAGTAACAGCCCGCCCACGTACACCCCTGTTATCGCTGATTCGCTGGGCGACCAGGAATGGTTGGATCTGGTGTATACGGATGAGACCTGGATAACGCAGATTTCGGGTAACGACGACCTGTGGGCGCCCAAGCCCCAGGTCCAGCTCGGGATGCCGACCAGTTCATCCACTATGCCGTGCCTGGTGACACGGATGCTGGAGGACCTCGACGTCCAGGACGGGCACCGCGTCCTGGAGATCGGCACCGGCACCGGGTATTCCACGGCGTTGCTCTGCCACCGGCTGGGCGACGCGGACGTGGTCTCGATCGAGTACGACGATGCCGTGGCCGGCCGTGCCGGTGCCGTGCTTGCCCGCATGGGCTACCACCCGACCCTGCTGGTGGCGGACGGCGCTGCCGGCTATCCACGCATGGCCCCCTACGATCGCATTATCACGACATGTTCCTTCACACATGTCTCCTACTTCTGGGTGGAACAGGCCCGGCCCGGCGCGAAGATTTTTGTGATCTTTTCGGGTAGCGTGAAGGGCGGTACGTCGGTCCTGCTGGAGATACGAGAGGACGGCACCGCCAGTGGTTTTCTCGACGCGCGTCCGCTGTTTTTCATGGTATCGCGCCCACAGCTACCCGCCGCGCTACCGATGTTCGTCATTCCCGAGCGGGATCCGTCCCGGGAACGGACCAGCAATCTCGACCCGGCGGTCTTCAACGACGCGACCTTCCGTTTTCTCCTCCAGGCGCGTATCCCCGACCTGTCCTTCATCGGGCTTTTCGGCAGCGCGGAGCGCGATGCTTTTTTTCGGACTTCCGACCCTGATCGTTTCTGTGTCGCCCGGATCCACGATGACGGCACGCTTCGTGTACACGACTATGGAGCCAACCCAGTCTGGTCGATCGTCGAGGACACCCTGTACAGCTGGGATGCCCTCGGCCGTCCCGGGTACAACAGGTTCCTGCTCACGGTCACCCCTGATGAGCAGACCCTCACGATTCCCGGTACCGACCTGTGCTGGCGGATACCCGTACCTGTCCGGACAGCTGCCTGGCGCGCATAGGGCCACCGCCGCTATGCCCATACCTACCGGGTGCGCCCATAAGACCTACCGGGCAAGCTGCACCAAGGCCGTGGTATGGCCGGTGGAGAGGTGACCGCGGCCGGGTGGGGCGGCGAAGAACTGGTCGGGTTCGAGCTTGAAGCCATGCTCGCGTGCCAGTGCTGGGGAGGTGGGGGTGAGCAGCAGCCGGGCGCCGCTGCTCATGATCTCACTGACGACCCGGGCGAGGGATCGGCGTTGACCGGTGAGGATCAGCGCCGCGTCACCGCAGAGCACGAGCGCCTGCCGGCCGAGTGACCCGGGGCTTGCGATGTCCTGCAACAACGTGGGGCCGTCGGCGAAGTTGACCTGCGTCGGGATCAGGGTGATCTGATCGCAGTCGTCGACGACAACCGCGTACCGCTGGTCACCGAAAGCTTCGGCCTCGGCCCGCAGCTCGGTGTCCTTCAGCGTCGTCCCGGTCATGATCCGGACGTCGTCGTCCCCAACGAGTGCGGGCAGTGGTGAGCGCGGTGGGGCGATGATCAGCACGCCGACACCCACCCGCCGCAGACCGCGGGCCACGGCCGCGGCCGCGGCCGTCCGTCCGGAGCCGGCCGGGCCGGAGACGAGCAACAGGTGTGGCCCGGTGCCGAAGAAGTCCAGGCCCACGGTGTTCGCGTCCGGGCCGCCCACGCCGAGCGGGAGCCAGGTGCCGGACAGGGCCGGGTCGGGCACCCGCAGATCGTCGATGGTGACCTGGGTGGGCAGCGCGGGGAACGCGTGTGGCAGCCCGGCGGCGCTCGGCTCGATGCCGGCAAGTCGGGTTGCGACCTGGGCGATCAGTCTGTCGGCGTCGACGTCCGGGCGGCAGATCTGGATGTGTGTCCCGGTGGCGGCGTCCACGGCTCGGCCGGGCATTTCCGGTGGGCTCGCCGTTCTGGACGCCAGGTGTGCCCGGCGTAGTTCCTCCTTGCCGAACGGCAGGAGCAGGCGTCGGTTGAACAGCGTCGCCACCCTGCTGGTGAACAGCTCCTGACCGCCGAGCGGCACGACGTGCACACCGAGCGGCGGCCCGGACAGGGTCACCTCACGCAACGTCGTCAGCAACGACGTTTCCTGGAATGTCGGGTCAGCGCGGTTCTCGAACCGTTCCCAGCCGTCGACCACGACGACGAGCCACGGATCCCGCTGCCCGCCGGCTGCCGTCCCGCCGTCCGATCGCCTGAACTGGCGCCGGCCGACCTCCTCGTTCAGCCAGGTGATGAACCTGCGGATGCGGTCCGGCTCGCTGCCGGCGATCACCGCGCCGCAGTGCGGCAAGTCCGCGTAGGCCGCCAGCCCCGCCGGCTGGTGCTCGATGACGTACACTTGCGCCTGATCGGGCCGGAAGTGTGACGCCAGACTGGTGATCAATGTTCGGGCCAACGTCGTGCGGCCCTGCTGCGGCCCGCCGGCCGCCAGCAGCCTGTCGTGCCCGGCGAGATCAAGCACCACCGGCGGCTGGGCCTGCGCGTCGGGTACGTCGGCGAGACCGTACGGGACGGCCGTCGCGGACGCTTCCTCGGTGGCCCAGGCCGCGAGGCCGTCGAGTGTCAGGTCCGCGGGCAGCGGCGGTAGCAACGGCCGCGGCGGCGCCGGGCGGCCCAGCCTGCGGGCGGCGGCCTCGATCGCGCGGACGGTGCGGGCCTGGTCGGTGGCCGCACCGCCATGGTCGGTCGGTTCCTCGGGCCGCGCGGCGCCGAGCGCGGCCCAGTCCACGATCCGGACGCGGGCGGGGCGTGCCCCACCGACGGGTGGTGGGGCACCCAGGTAGCCAGACTGGAACAGGCGTGGGGTCCGCGTTTCGTCCTTCGTGCACAGGATCATGCCGCGGCCACGCAGCCGGCCGGGGATGGCCGCGGCATCCGGTACGCCCAGGACCTCGACACTGTCGGCCGGTTCGTTCTGCCGTAGCGTGATCCGGAGATCGATGTTGTTCTTCAGCTCGGCCGACAGCTTGCCCTGCAGCGACTGGGTGGCCAGCACCAAGTGCATGCCGAGCGACCGGCCCTTGGCCGCGACGTTGACCAGTGCTCGCAGGAAGTCCGGGGATGTCTCCAGCACCCGCGCGAACTCGTCGAAAATCATCACAAGGCGGGGGAGCGCGGGCAGCCCGGGCGCGGAGCGCAGAGCCTTCCAGTACTCGTCGATCTCGCCGCCGTAGCGGGCGAGCAGGGACTCCCGGCGGTTCACCTCCGCCCGTACCGAGGCGAGCACCCGGTCGGCCGCGGCCTGGTCGAAGACGTCCGCCGGCGTCTCGCCGGTGGAGCGGATGAGCGCGACGACATGCGGGCAGCGTTCGAACGGGAGGAACGCGCTGCCGCCCTTGAAGTCGACGAGGACAAGGTTCAGCTCGTCGGGAGTGTTGGCCAGCAGCAGCGACGTGACGAGCGTCTGCAGCAGGATGCTCTTGCCGGCGCCGGTGGCACCGCCGAGCATCGTGTGCGGACCCTGTCCGGCGAGGTCGACGCTGACCGGCCCGTCCCCATCCGCGCCGAGGAGCACTCGGGTGGTCGGCCCCGGCTGGTCCGCCCATAGGGCGAGCACGTCGTCCGCGGCTGCCATCCCCACGCCGACAAGGTCGAGAAAACGCACCGGGTACGGGATGGCTGTCTCCGCGCTGCCCAGTGACAGCCGGTCACGTAGCGGTGCGACGGCTCGTGCGAGCCAGCTCGCCTCGCCGGGGTCGATGCCCTCGCGGCGGCCGACCGCGGCCCGCTCGCCACGGCGGTGGGTGAGCCGGACGGCACCGCTGTCGTCGACCTGGCATTCGGCGCGGCACTCGTTCATGCCGTGCCGGTCGACGGCGATCACGTACACGCCCGCCTCCGGCCCGTCCCGCAGGATCGCCTTCATACCCGGCAGGTTGCGCAGCGCGAGCGCGCCGTCGAGCAGGACGACGACGTCCTCGGCGAAGCGGACGTTGCTGGCGCCACGGCGTTCGGCGGACCGGATGGTGATCAGATCCCGGAGCTCGGCGATCCGGCTTGCCCGGGTCGCCTCGGTGTTGCCGACCCAGCAGGGCGCCGGGCCCGCGTCACCGGTGGCGACATGCGGTAGCCAGGTGGCCCAGGCCAGGTGGTCACGGCTGCTTGATGTGATCAGGACGATCCGCAGGTCGTCAGGGCTGCGGAGCACGCCGAGCTGAAGCACCAGCCACCGGGCCAGCGCATCCGCCGGGCCGCTCGCACCGGTGACGCCGAGTACACCCACGGCGCGCAGGTCAACCGTCAGCGGCACGCCACGCAGGGCCGGCTCGGTGAACCCGTCCCACCGTTCACCGCGCAGGTCGATCGACGCGGGTTCGCCGGTGGTGCCCACCCGTAGTCG
Source organism: Protofrankia sp. CiP3 (assembly GCF_917627345.1). Taxonomy (NCBI): domain Bacteria; kingdom Bacillati; phylum Actinomycetota; class Actinomycetes; order Frankiales; family Frankiaceae; genus Protofrankia; species Protofrankia sp. CiP3. The sequence goes on from NZ_CAKJTM010000001.1 coordinate 17,349, forward strand.
CAGGCCGTCGGGAGAGTCGGCGTTGCGCGGCCACACGCCGCGGCTGGCTCCGGTCGCGGCTAGGGTGAGGTCGAGCTGGTCGGGTGCCTGCGTACGGCGGGCGCTCTCCTCGGCGGCCGCCGCCGTCGCGATGGTACGTAGTGCCTGGGCTTTCTCTGTTTCGAAGCGCCGGTCGTCGGCGGCGCGCTGCCTGCGGCCCACCACCTGGTTGCCGATGACGCTGACAGGACCGAGCAGGCACATCGCCAACACGATGGGGTTACGCATGGCCAGGAAAAGGACTCCACCGACCACGACCGGCAACAGCGCGGGGAGCCAGACGGCGCTTCGGGAGGCGGTATGACGAGCGGGTGCCGCCGGCAGCTCCACCTCGGTCCGCCTGATGTCGGGTGTCGCCGCGAAGGCACGGTCGAAGTCGAGGTGACCATCCTGGCTGCGTGTCGTCGACAGCGGCGAACGCGGCAACGGCACCCAGTCCATGCGGTCGGTACCGATCTCGAGGACGGCGCCGGCCGCAAGGGGAGCAGGCCCGGCTATGGGCACGTCATCGACCAGGGTGCCGTTGCTCGAATCGAGATCTTCCACCGTCACCGTGGCGTCCTGGCGCACTGTGAGCGCCGCGTGCCGGCGGGAGACCTCGTTGCAGGTGAGCACGATCCGCGCCTGCGGGTCCCGGCCCACCAGATGGCATCCTTGATCGAGCCAGACGACCAGGCCGGCGTCGTGCCCGTCGAGTATCCGCAGCGCGCCGACGATGCCGGGCGCAACAGCCCGCGGCTGCGGGCCCGACACGCCGACACTGATCGTCGCGCCGTGCACCAGCGGGCTGTCGACGACGCTCCCAGCGGGGTCGAGCGGCCGGTCGCCGACGAAGCAAGGGCGGTTCCCCACCGGTATCGGCAGCGCGTTGAGCACGGAGCCGACCCCCGTCTCCGGATCGGCTGAAATCTCCACGTCACACCGGGTATCCGTACCGGGGTCGTGCACACTCAGCCTGATGATCATTTTCTGCGTCGCTCCCGAGCGCGTCCGGCATCACCACTGACAGGCATAATCACAGCAGGAAATCATCATTGACACGGCATTGACCGGTTTACGCAGCGCAACAGCGCTGACGACCGTTGATGAGGATGACAAAGAGCGTCCGGCATTGCCC
>NZ_CAKJTM010000001.1:18990-35368 GCF_917627345.1 Protofrankia sp. CiP3
ATCTGTGCCAGAATCGCGCATGGCAAACTTACCCAGGTCGGTCGAGGATCTCACTCCCGCGATGCTGACCGCTCTGCTGCGTGAGGCCCATCCGACGGTCGTGGTCGACGGGGTTGATCTGATCGGGGCGGCCCGGGTTGGTGTCGCCACGGCTACCGGCGAGAAGGCGTCGACCGCGGATCGCCTGACGCTCGGGCTACGGTACGCCCCGGGACGTGACGCCGGGCTGCCGCCACGGATGTTTCTCAAGACCCTGCTGGTCAGTGGGGATGAGCAGGGCCTGCCGCGGGCCTCACCGGCCATGTACCGCACCGAGATCGGCTTCTATCGGCAGGTCCGCACCCGCCTGGACGTGGAGGCGCCCCGGCTGTTCGCCGGTGAGCTCGACGAGGAGACCGGGCAGTTCGTGGTGCTGATCGAGGATCTTTCGCTGCGGGGAGCGACATACCCCAACGCGCTCGGGTCGCTGAGTTCTGACCAGGTCGCCGCACTGCTCGCCGAACTCGCCAAGGTCCACGCTCACTACTGGTCAAGTCCTGGTCTTCAGCAGGCCTTCCCATGGCTGGAGACACCGGGCTCGGGGGAAACCACGGAGTTCTTCCGAAGCACCGGCCGACGAATCTTCGACAAGCAGTTGAAGCTCGACTGGAAAGCCGAGATCGTGGCTGCGCTGGGGCGTCCGAACGATGAGCTCTGGGCGGCGCTGTGGAAGCTTGAAGATCTTATGGAGAAAGAACCGCGGTGCCTGCTGCACGGCGATGCTCATGTCGCCAACACCTATCTGCTGCCGACGGGGGGCGGCCTGCTGGACTGGCAGTTCTGTAAGGCTGGCAACTGGGCGCACGATGTTTCCTACCTGATCGTGACCGCACTCGACTCCGAGCGGCGGCGGACCCTTGAGCGGGATCTCATCGCCGGCTATCTGGACGAGCTCGGTCGCCACGGTGTCGTGCCCCCCAGCGCCGATGATGCCTGGCTGCTGTACCGGCAGAACATCGTTTGGGGGGTGGTGGTGGGCTGGGTGATGACACCTCCCACCCATCACGGCCCAGCCCTGATCAGTGCCAACCTGCGACGGTGTGTCACGGCCGCCGCCGACCTCGGGTCCTTCGACGCTGTCGCCTGACCACGGACGCCGTCAGCGGTGTCCCGGGCATCGCTGAGCTGATTTCAGCGTCCGGTCGGTCTGTCGGCCATGGCCGTGCTGTCGGCCGGCGGAGCAGGAGGGCCGCCCAGGCCGGGGGTCTGGCCGTGCCGGGATGACGGGGCTGCCAGCATCCCGGACATGGCCTCGATCAGGTCTGTGACCAGATCGTCCAGTCTCTCGGCCGAGAGCGGGACGGCCAGGCCGCGGTCGGCGGGCGCGGTTGCGGGGCGCTCGGCGGCGTTGACGTGCGCTTCGTTGGGGTGGGCTCGTTCGTAGTCGGCAAGCGCGGCGATGGCCATCCGCATGGCAAGGTTGAAGCGTCGCCGGAACACCGGCTCCGGCAGGGCGGGAAGGGCGTGCCACAGCATGTCCCGGGCCTGGCGAAACGTGGTGTCCGTCAGGTTGTCCGGCCGGCGGATGCGATGGTCGCGCGCATGGTCGGCCTGCAGCCGGGCCAGGAAACTGACGTACTGGCCGTGACCAACCAGCTCAGCCAACGGCCGCACGATGGCCCCGACTGTGGCCTGGACCATGGCTGTCGGCTGCGCCGTCACCCGCGCCATCTCGGCTCGGCGCTCCGCGTCCGTGCCGGCCGGTCGCGTGGTCGCGTCGCTGGCACCGGCGGCCTGAGCGAGTAGTACCGATCTGCGTGCGTTGAGCACGGTCGCGCGATGTTCGAAGATTGCTTCGAGGAGTTGCTCCTTGTTGCCGAAGTGGTACTGCGCCGCTCCGGTGTTGTGGCTGCCAGCGGCGGCCGCAATCTCGCGTAGCGACACCGCGTCGAGCCCTCGTTCCGCGAACAGGCGTTCAGCTGCCGCGATCAGGGCATCACGGGTGATCCTGCCGCGGTCGTAGCTGCCGCGTCGCCCGTTGCGGCCTCGGTCGCCGGTGCTGGTCGAGACGGTCACCCTTCCAGTCTGACGTGGGCGGTCGCCGGCATCGCCGGGCCGTCCGGGCCGTTCCAGCTCTTTTCATCTTCTGGCACAACTGCTTTAGTTCTCGATGCCAGCTGACCCTCCGTCCGTCCAGGAGCTGTTGGTCGGTCGGGCTGTCGGTTATGTGTACGTCAGGATCATGAATTGATCATGAATGGGAGCCTCGATGGTGTTGCCACGCGGGGTACGGGGCTGACCGGGCCACACTCGCGGGCCTGGTCGGCCGCTGGCCCCACGACCGGTTCCCGATCTTCCAGCGGGCCGGTGGCCGGCCGCGCCGGTCACGAGGTGGCCACCCATGAAACTGCAGCGGAGGTTCGATGACAACTGACATTCCGGCCATCATTTCCGTGGACGACCACGTGATTGAGCCGCCGCACCTGTGGCGGGACTGGCTGCCCAGCAGGTACCGCGAGGCGGGCCCACGGGTGGTACGTGCGCCGTACGAGATGGTCCCGGCAAACGGCTGGCCGTTTCGGATGGCCACGAGCGGCCCGGAGACCGACTGGTGGGTGTACGAGGACCTCCGGTACGCAGTGGTCGCGGGAATGGCGTCCGCCGGCCTGAAACCGGAGGAGATCGGTAAGGAACCGGTGGGGTACGACCAGATGCGGCCAGGATTCTACGAGCCGGCGGCACGTCTGGTCGATATGGATGTGAATCATGTCGAACGGTCCCTGTGCTTCCCGACCTTCCCCAGGTTCTGCGGCCAGACTTTCTACGAAGCCAAGGACAAGGAGCTCGCGTTGGCGTGTGTGCACGCCTATAACAACTGGATGGTCGAGGAGTGGTGCGGCGACAGCGGTGGCCGGCTTATCCCGCTCTGTCTGATCCCGTTGTGGGACGTCGAGCTCGCTGCGGCCGAGGTGCGCCGAAACGCCGCTCGTGGTGTGCGTGCTGTCGCTTTCAGTGAACTTCCGGCAAAGCTTGGCCTGCCAAGCCTGCACGATGCCGAACGGCGGTGGGATCCGCTGCTGCGGGCCTGCGAGGAGACCGCGACCGTGATATGCATGCATATCGGCTCGTCCTCGCAGTTCCTCACCACTTCGGCGGACGCGCCGACCAGCGTGCGGATCGCGATCACCGCGGTGAACTCCCAGATGGCGATGGCGGACTGGCTGCTGTCCGGCGTACTCGCGCGTTTCCCCACCCTGAAGATTGCTTTCTCGGAAAGCCAGATCGGGTGGATGCCGTACCTGTTCGAACGCGCCGACCGGGTCTGGCGTATGGGTAATGCTGCGTCCGGGCTGCCGCCAGAAATGACGGAGGCGCCCAGCAGCTATGTGGCCGGCCGGGTTTACGGGTGTTTTTTCGAGGATGACTTCGGGCTTGTCAGCCGTCATGCCATCGGCGTAGACCAGATCACTTTCGAAAGTGACTACCCGCACCAGGACACCACCTGGCCGAACACCCGTGGCTACGCCGAACAGGCAATGCGGGATATTCCTGCCGCTGATATCGAGAAGATAGTCCGGACAAACGCCATCCGCATGCTCGAGCTCCCGCCGGTTCTCGCCGGGTAGCGGCCATCGCCGACGACCATCCTGGCCAGGGCCAGGGCCAGGGCCAGGGCCAGGGCCAGGGCCAGGGCCAGGGCCAGGGCCAGGGCCAGGGCCAGGGCTGGGCAGCACAGCGCGGCATCCCCGCACTGTGGTGCCCTCGGCGTGTGGGGGAAGGGTTTGGGGTGTGCGTGAGCAGCTGGACGTGACGGCTACCTTCAAAAAGATCGCATTTAGATAAATTATTGTCCATTTAAGGTCTTAGGGGTGATGGGCCCGAGTTCGTAGATCTTGTCCGACTTCGCCGGCTGGCTGCGGCAGCGGCGGGCCGCCCGGAATCATCCTGATGGTGACTCCATGGTTAATTTTTTAATACAGAAAGCCACTTTTTATCATCTAAATCACAGGAGGAACTGGAATGTGCGCGGAAAGTTATTTATTGCCGTAAGTTTGGCGGGCATGCTTACGTTGGCGGCATGTGGGAGCGGCTCGACCGGGAACATGCCTGAGGCGAGTGCGAGCACAGGCAGTCAGTTGCCTGGTGAGCCGATCAGGATGATGGTCATCACTGCGCTGTCCGGACCATCGGAGGCGTTTAGCGACATTCCGCCGGCCGTGAACGCCGCCGCTACCGCGATCAACAAGGCGGGTGGCATCAAGGGCCGGCCGCTTCAGGTTACCGTTTGTGACGATCAGTTCGACCCGAACAAGGCCGCTGACTGCGCGAACCAGGCGGTCGCCGGCAAGTACCTGTTCGTCACCGGAACTTCCGCGAACGGTGACCGGTACATGCCGATCCTGGAGAAGGGGAAGATCCCCGTGGTCGGTCAGATCCCGAACAGCGCCAGCGAGCTGAAGAGCCCGTACTCGTACCCGTTCATCTCCGGCGTCATCGAGGTCGCGGGCGGTGGAACCGCCTGCGGCAAGCTCGGCAGGAAGACCCCCGCCGCGGCCATCGTCGACCTCGCGGCCGGCCGTAACTCCGCCTCGCTGGTTGGCCTGGGCCTCAAGCCGTACAACCTGCCGCCTCCCAGGAACGTCTTCATTCCGCCGACCGCCACTGACTACACGACCTACGCGGCCAGCCTCAGCGGCACTGACTGCGTCGATGTCGTGCTCGGCGGCGCCGGCTTCGAGCGGCTGACCCAGACACTGCGCCAGTCCGGCAACAACGAGACCGTGGCCTACGGCTCGAGCCAGGTCAGTCAGAAGGGGATCGATCGGCTGGGCGCGGTCGCCACCGGTGTGGTCCTCGTTGCGCAGAACCCCGCGGTGACCGATACCAGCGTGCCCGCGGTGAAGAAGTTCCACGACGAGGCCGTCGCCAATGGCACGCCCGCGAACGAGCTGACCGACGAGGGTCTGATCATGTGGGGGACGACCCACCTGGTAGCCGAGCTGGCAGCCAAGATCACAACGGTCGATGGCGAGAGCCTGGCCCAGGCGCTCAACACCGCCGGTGATATTGACTACTCACCGCTACCGAAGGTGAACTTCGCCAAGCCGGTTCAGGTCATCTCCCCGGATAACCGGATCTTCACGACCGACGTGCGCTTCTCGGAACTCAAGGATGGCAAGCGCGTCCCGCTGTTCGACGGGCAGTCGATCAACGTGTTCAACCCATCCTGACGCAGCACCGGCCGGGCCGCGAACGGCGGCCCGGCCGGATCAAAGGGCTCCGCGCCCAGGCGCGGCACACACGAGGTCGAGACGATGAGAGCATGTTGACAGGACGGGTCGCTCTGGTTACCGGAGCGGGACGAGGGCTGGGCGCCGCGCACGCGCGGTTGCTGGCCGCTGCCGGTGCCGCGGTGGTCGTCAACGACGTCGGGGCGAGCCTCGATGGTCTGACCAGCGGTGATCCGGTTGCCAGCGACCTGGTTGCCGAGATCACAGCCGCTGGCGGTCGTGCTTTGGCGGATATATCCGACATATCAGCCTTTGCTGGCGCCGCGGCCGCGGTGGAGCGGGCACGAGACGTGTTCGGGCGGATCGACATCCTGGTGAACAACGCCGGGATCGTTGACACTGCGGGGGTCGAGGCGCTGACCGAGGACGCCCTCGATCGGGTGTTCGCCGTTCATGTCAGAGGCAGCGTCGGCACGACGAGAGCCGCGTTCGGGCACATGCGCGCCCAGGGCTTCGGCCGGATCATCAACACGATTTCCGAGGCCGCGCTGGACATGCGGATGTCCGACGCGGTCGCCTATTCCTCGGCCAAGGCGGCGATCTGGGGGCTGACCATGGCGACGGCGAAGGAGGGCGCCCGGTACGGCATCACGGTCAACGCGATCTCGCCGGGCGCCCGTACCCGGATGTCGGCGGGAGTGCTCGACGCCGGTCTTTCGGCTGGGCTCGATCTCGCCCCTGAGCACGTGTCCCGGGTGGTGACGATGCTCGCCTCGCCTGAGGCCGGTGACATCACCGGGCGGGTCGTGCACGCGGCGGCCGGAGAGGTCCGTGAGTATCTTCTGCGCCGGTCCGCCGACACAGATCTTGTACGCCGCTTGCTCGCCACATCCTGATATCGCCTTGGCCCCGGGTTCCACGCTCACAACAAGTCGTTCACAACAGGTCGCACGGTGCCTACGATGACAGTATGTCAGCGTGGCTCTGGTGGTTGATGATCGCCGGGGTTCTCGGGGCCGGTGAGCTGCTGACACTCGCTCTGATCCTCGGAATGACCGCGATCGCGGCCCTCGTCGCCGCTGTCGTGGCGGGTGTCGGTGGCGGTTCCGTCGCGCAACTCGCGGCGTTCGCGGCCGCTTCTGTCGCGCTTCTGTTCGGGCTGCGGCCGGTTGCCAGGCGCCATCTGATCCAGCCGCCGGGCATCGCGACGGGCGTGGATGCGTTGATCGGAAAAACCGGGATCGTGCTGGAGCCCGTCGACGGCAACGGTGGTCGGGTCAAGATCGGCGGTGAGGTGTGGTCGGCGCGCATGCCGGTCGCGGGCCATGCGCTCCAACCGGGAAGCATTGTCCGGGTGTTGCGTATTGACGGCGCGACGGCCATCGTCCATCCCGCCGAGCTGTGGACGTAGGAAGACCGGAGGCGCCGACGTGATGACGATGCCGGGCTTAGAGCGCCCGAGGACAGGACTGTCCGGCTCGCGGCTCCCCGCATCCCGCCCGGCCGCGTTGTCGTCAGCCGGCGCCCACCACCAAGGCGCCTTCCTCCGCCGCCTTGCCGGACCGGGCGCGGATGAGCCGCTCACCGATCGAACGCCCTATCCTCGGGCGCTCTTACACGTGGCAACGGGGTGGTCCTGATGGCTGGGTTGATCGCTGCCGCCGTCGTCGTACTGGTGCTGCTGGTGTTCCTTGCCAGATCCGTGCGGGTGGTAGCGCAGGCCCGCGCGGTCGTGGTCGAGCGTCTCGGTCGCTACCACCGGACGCTGGGCCCGGGCCTGGCCATCGTCATCCCGGTGGTGGACCGGATCAGGGAACGTGTCGACCTGCGTGAACAGGTGGTGACGTTTCCACCGCAACCGGTGATCACCGAGGATAATCTTGTCGTCAGTATCGATACGGTCATCTACTTTCAGGTTACCGACCCGCGGGCGTCCATCTATGAGATTGCCGATGTCATTCGCGCGATCGAGCAGCTCACGGTCACCACGTTGCGCAACGTAATCGGTAGTTTGAACCTGGAGCAGACCCTGACCTCCCGCGATGAAATCAATACCCGGTTGCGCGGTGTCCTTGACGAGGCAACCGGTAAGTGGGGTATCCGGGTGAACCGGGTGGAGATCAAGGCGATTGAGCCACCACCGTCGATCCAGGACTCGATGGAAAAACAGATGCGCGCCGAGCGGGACCGCCGGGCTGCGATCCTGTCTGCCGAGGGTGTCAAGCAGAGCGAGATCCTGCGTGCTGAGGGCGCGAAACAGGCCGCGATCCTGCGGGCTCAGGGCGAGAGGGAAGCGAAGATCCTCGCGGCGCAGGGCGAGGCCCAGGCCATCACCACGGTGTTCCAGGCGATCCACGACGGCAACCCGGACCGCAAGCTTCTCGCCTACCAGTACCTGCAGACTCTGCCGCGCCTCGCGGAAGGCGACGCGAACAAGATTTGGATCATTCCGAGTGAGCTGACGAGGGCCTTCGGCGGGCTTGCCGCGTTCAGCGGCCTCATTGACGATCATGATCGATCTGATCGTGCGACGGGGTCCGCCACGGATCGGCCCAGTGCGGTGGACGGCGGCGAGCCGGACACGCCCTGACCGCTGCGCCCGAGAACGGGCACATCATAATTTGACATCCGAACCGGGAACCGTTTTCATCAAGGCAATCATCGCCTTCATGCTGGAGTTCCCTTTGCGTATGACCTCGGTCCGTCTTGCGGCCGGAGGCGTCGGCCTCACCGTCGTTGCCATGTTGTTCGCTGGTTGTGCCACTGGCGGTGGGGATGCCGGCTCTGGGGCCGCCACGGTGTCCGGAAAGCTCAAGGTGGTGGCGACTACCACCCAGGTCGCGGACTTCGCCCGGGTCGTCGGCGGTGACCGGGTGCGGGTAACCCAGATCCTCAGGCCCAACGTCGACCCGCACGACTACGAGCCCTCGCCCGCGGACGTGAAGGCGATCGGCGAGGCCGACATCCTGGTAGCCAACGGCGTCGGCCTGGAGAAATGGCTCGACGGTGTGATCTCCTCCGCGGGCTTCAGAGGCGATCGGGTCGACACCAGCCAGGGGGTGAAGATCCGGCCGGGCAACGGTGATGAGGAGAAAGAGGGGGACCCCCACATCTGGCACAACCCACTGAACGTTAAGATCATGGCGGCCGGTATCGAGAAGGCGCTCGCGGCCAAGGACCCTGCCGGTGCCGCGGCCTACCAGGCCAATTTCGCCGCCTACGCTGGCAAACTCGACGCCCTTGACACGGATATCATGCGGCAGATCAATTCCCTGCCCCCAGCCGATCGCAAACTCGTGACCAACCACGATGCGTTCGGCTACTACGTTGACCGGTACCAGCTGACCTTTGTCGGGTCGATCATCCCGAGCTTCGACACGTCCGCGGAGCTGTCCGGCCGTGATGTTGACGATCTTGTTAGTGAGATCAGGAAGACCGGCGCGAAGGCGATCTTCTCCGAGTCGTCGCTACCGCCGAACACGGCCCAGACAATCGGTCGGGAGGCTGGCGTCAAGGTGGTGGCGGGCGAGGATGCTCTGTACGGTGACACGCTCGGCCCACAGGGGTCGGACGGCGAGACCTATCTGCGGATGGAAGAGCACAACACCAGAACGATCGTCGGGGCGTTGAGATGAGGGCACAGGTGGAGCTCGGTGCCGCCGGGAGAGGCGCGGCGGAGGCCGACGGCGACCGTCCGGCCGCGGTGGTTTTCGATCGGGCCAGTATCGCTTACGGCCGGGTACCGGCTGTCGAGAATGTGGACGGCGTGGTGCGGGCGGGGCGCACGGTTGCGCTCATAGGGCCGAACGGCGGCGGCAAATCGACTCTGATCAAGGCGGTACTCGGGCTTGTCCCGGTCGTTGACGGGTCGATTCAGGTGCTCGGCCGGACGCCGGCCGGCGCCCGGCGCGACGTTGCCTACGTCCCGCAGGCGGACGCGCTCGATCCCGAGTTCCCGGTCTCGGTCAACCAGGTCGTGCTGATGGGCCGGTATCGAAAGATCGGATGGGTGCGCCGGCCTGGCCGCGCCGACCGGCAGATCACCACGCAGGCCCTGACGGCGGTAGGGCTCGCGCACCGGGGCGCCGACCGGTTCGGCACGTTGTCGGGCGGGCAGCGCCAACGCGTCCTGCTTGCGCGGGCGATAGCTCAGCAGCCCACGCTGCTGCTGCTGGACGAGCCGTTCAACGGCGTGGACACAGTCTCGCAGGAAGCGTTGTTGCGCGCGCTCGGCGAACTGCGAGAGGCCGGCGCCACGGTTGTCGTCAGCACCCATGATCTGTCACTGGCGCATCTTGCCTGCGACGACGTCTGTCTGCTCAACCGGCACCAGTTCGGGTTCGGCCCGATTTCGGCCACGCTGACCCCGGACAGGCTTCGTGCCGCCTACGGCGGAGCCGCTCTTGCGTTGGCTGGCGACAGCGTCATCGTCGCCCATGCATGAGGTGGCTGTGACGGGATGCTAGTGATGGTCAACAGGCTGCTCGTCGAACCGTTCACGCTCCCGTTCATGCAGCGGGCACTGATCGAGGTACTGCTTCTCGGCGCTATGGCCGGTGTTGTCGGTGTTTTCGTGGTATTGCGACGGTTGGCTTTCCTGGCCGACGCGCTCACGCACACCGTTTTCCCTGGAGTGGTTATCGGATACCTGCTGTCAGGAGAGTCAGGTATCGTGCCAGGGGCCCTCGCCTTTGCGCTGTTGTCCGCGGTGCTGTTCACCGTGCTGGCGGCCAACCGGCGAGTGAACCAGGATGCCGCGCTCGCCATCCTGCTGACGTCGTTCTTCGCGTTGGGGGTCGTGTTCGTCTCGCGTCGGCGTTCGTACACCGCTGACCTGACGGCTTTTTTGTTCGGCCGCGTCCTCACTATCGACTCCACGCAGCTCACCCAGACGGCGGTCGTGGCCGTGGGGGTGTCCGTGGTGCTTCTGGCGCTGCGTAAGGAGCTGCTCCTGCGGGCGTTTGACCCGCTTGCGGCGCGGGCGATGGGCTACCGCATCGGTCTGCTGGACCTCATCCTCAACCTTGTCATCGCCATCGTTGTCGTCGCGGCTGTCAAGGCTGTCGGGACGATTCTCGTCATTGCCCTTCTCGTCGTTCCGGCGGCGACGGCCCGGCTGCTGTCCGACCGGTTGGTGATCGTGTCCGGAACGGCGATCACAGTCGGTATGTCCGGTGGCTGGTTGGGGCTTGCCGCGAGCTACGAGGCTTCGATCAATCGTGGGGTACGGCTGGCTTCGGGCGCGACCGTCGTGCTTGCCCTTGTCATGTGCTACCTGTTCGCGCTCGGGGCCGGCCCACTCAGCCGGTTCGCGCGAGGGCGCTGGACGCGGGGGCGGCTGGTGGATGCGCAGGCGTCGGGCGAGCGGCCGGATGGTCCCCGCACGCCAACCGGTCCGACGGCGGGGACGGGCATGTGATGATTTTTTCTGAGCTGTTGGCGGACTCCTACACCCGCCGTGCGCTGATCGAAGCCGTGCTCGTCGGTGCGTTGTGCGGCGTTATCGGTGTACACGTGGTGTTGCGCCGGCTGAGTTTTTTCACGATGGCGATGACGCACGCCACCTTCCCGGGCGTGGTGCTCGCGGCGATCGCGGGCGTGAACCTCTACCTGGGTTCGGCGCTGTTCGGGGTCCTCGTCGTCCTTGCCGTCGCCGCGTTGTCGACGCGCGGTGACAATGTGACCGCGACCGGCATCGTGCTTTCCGGTGGCTTCGCGCTCGGGGTGCTGCTGCTGTCCGCGCAGGCGGGATTCACCAGGGACCTCACCGCCTATCTCGTTGGCTCCATTCTCACCGTGCAGCCGGATGCTCTGGTCACTACGGCCGTCACCGCCGCCGTCGTCGTCATGGTCCTTGCGCTGTTGGGCAAGGAGATAGTTTTTGGCGCCTTTGATCGCGACGCCATGGTAGCGGCCGGTTATCCAGCCGGTCGGCTTGATCTCGTCTTCCTGCTGCTGATTGAGATGACGATCGTCACGTCGGTGCCGGCCGTGGGAACAATCCTGTCGGTCGCGCTGATCGTGGCCCCGGCCGCCACCGCCCGGCTGTGGTGCGGCGGAGTCGGGGCGATGACCGCCGTCGCAATCGCCATCGGGGTCGCCAGCGGCGTGATCGGGCTCGCGGTCAGTCAGCAGTGGAGCGTCGCGGCAGGAGGCGCGATCGTGCTCACAGCCGCGGGGATCTTCGTCCTGTCAGTGGTTGTTGCCCCCGGCGCGGGTCTGCTGGCCCGGCTCCGCTGGCCCAGCGCCACCAGCCATTGATCTCGGCTGATGGCTGGCCGGGCTGGCGTCGACATCCGCGTTCGCCGGGCCGATGTGATGGTTGATCGTGATGGTTGATCGGTGGTCAGGTGATGAGTTTCATGAGTTCACGCCCATCCACCCAGGTGTCGCTGACGTCCGCGAAGCCGTTGCCGGACCACCGCAGGATGCGTATCGCTGTGTTGCAGACCGCCGGGAAGACGTTTATCGCTGTTCCGTCGCAGGTGAACGGGTGCGCCATGACGTTCGGATGGTCCCGCGTCGTCCTGAAGGCGGCTGTCAGGTCGGTGGAAGTCGTCTGTGACATCTCGGCGAGCAGTGATCGGACAACCAGGACAGTCGCGAAGGACGCCTGCGACAACGGCGATCGCTGGGTCTCGGGAAGCCGTGCTCGGAATGCCTCGGCGTCCTGGTCGCCGCCGGCGGTGCCGAACGGCAGATAAGCCGAGGCGAAGTAGAGGTTTCCGGCGCTTGGCCCGGCGGCCCGCGGCACGGTGGGGGAGGCGCAGGAGCCCACGAAGTACATCGGCGTCTTGATCTGGAGCGTTCCCGCGACCTGGGCTATTCGTGCGCAGGACTGGGCCGGGAAGACGACGACGATTGCGTCCGGATCGCCGGAGACGGCTTGGCTGACGGCTGGTGCGAAGTCAGCCGTATCAACCTTCTCCCGCACCAGCTGGATATCCGACACGCCCCTGGCGCGGAGGATTTTTTCGGAGCCCTGAATCGCGGCGGTGAGTAGTCCGGGCAGGTCCGCGTACAGCGCGTGGACCTTTTTCAGATGTTTGGTGGCTGTCAGGTACTCGGTGATACCGAGCAGGTCGGTGAGTGTGCCGCCGGTCAATGAGAACGAGGTGCGGGAACTCAGCTCCCCGCTCAGCTGGGGTGAGCCGCTGACATAGGGAATCCCGGCGCGTTCGTAGAGCCCCATGGCGGCTTCGGTGCCGAGGTCCACGCCGCCGACCACGGCGACGGGTTTCTCAGCGACGAGGCGGTTGGCACAGTCCTGGGACGACTCGGGAGAGCCGTTCGTCACACAGGGGACGAGCTCAACAGGATGGCCGTGAACTCCGCCGAGAGCCTCGTTGGCGTACGCGACGGCCCCCTGGGCTGCGATTCGGGTTTCGGGAAACGACCCGAGCGGGGTGTTCTCCATCGAGACGAAGCCGAACTTGACCGGCGGTCCACTCAACTGGCTCGCGGACCCACCGTTGGTCCGGCCAGGACCGGCGGGGCCTCCGCCGCGCCGGCTCGTGCACCCGGCAAGGACGACGGACAGGACCACGGCAGCCGTGACCGCGGCTACGACAGCACGACGGGACAGCGTCATATTCACAGAAGTTACACTGCTCTGGCCCACAACAGACCGCCATGCTGGATTGGAGAGCCCTGTGCCCACGTATGTCGCGGCACTGGTCCTGGGACTGGGTGCCGGTGCGGTCTACGCGGCACTGGGTCTCGGGCTGGTGTTGATACACCGCGCTTCAGGTGTGGTCAATGTCGCGCACGCCGCGTTCGCGATGTATGTCACCTATCAGTATGCCGAGCTCAGAGACGTCGGAGACCTCGTCCTCCCCGTCGTGGGCCTTCCTCCCCGTGTTCATCTCACTGATAGCCCCTCTTTTGCGCTGGCATTGACAGTGTCGCTCGCTATGGCTGCCCTGGGCGGGCTCGTTGTCTATTTTCTCATATTTCGGCCACTACGGCACGCGCCGCCCGTGCTGACGCTGGTTGCCTCGGTCGGCCTTATGATCGCCCTGCAGGCGCTGGCGGTACTGCAGTTCGGCTCGGACAACAGGTTCATCGACTCCGTCCTGCCACGGACCTCTTTCTCCTTGTTCGGGGAAAACGTACCTGCTGACCGCCCGCTGCTTGCCGCGCTGGTGGCCACGGTCGGCATAGTGATGTGGGCGGTATCCCGGTGGACGTTGCTGGGGCTCGCCACCCGGGCGGTCGCCGAGTCCGACGAGGCCACGGCTCAGTTCGGCTACCGGCCTGAAGTCGTTGCGGCTACCAGCTGGGTGGCGGCATCCGTCCTCGGCGCGCTCGCGGGAATACTGGTGGCGCCGATCAGTGTGCTGAGCCCGTCCACGTACACGTTGTTCATCGTACCCGCGCTGGCCGCAGCATTGCTCGGCGGCCTGTCGTCGTTCGGCGCCACCATCGTCGGCGCGTTGTTGCTCGGGATGGTCCAGTCGGTTCTTCTTCCTCTTCAGCATTCCGTTTCATGGCTTGATCAACCTGGGCTCCGGTCGTTGTTCCCGCTGCTTTTTCTCATCGCCATCGCGCTCACCCGCGGCCAGCTGATACCGGGCCGGGACCAGATCCTGGCACCAACGGCGGCGAGACTGCCCCGGGCCGAGCCGGCGGGACGTCCACTACATGATCTTTATGTGGTCGTGCCGGCCGGGGTGCTCGCGTTGGTACTGCTCTCCGGCTCCTACCGGCTGGGTCTGGAACGCAGTCTCGCGGGCGCGGTCGTGTGCCTGTCCTTCGTGGTGCTGACCGGGTTCGCCGGACAGCTCTCGCTCGCGCAGATGTCGCTGGCAGGTGTGGCCGGTTTCCTGCTGGCGAGGCTGCAGGGCGGCCTCGGCGTGCCGTTTCCGCTCGCCCCGCTGCTTGCCACCGGGGCTGCGACCGTCGCGGGCCTGCTGCTCGGGGTCCTGTCTCGACGGATCCGCGGCGTGGACCTCGCCGTGGTGACACTCACCGCGGGCGTGGCCTTTCAGGAAATGGTCTTCGCCAATCCGCTGATCACGGGTGGTCTTGCCGGATCAGCTGTCCCGGCCCCGAAGGTTTTCGGTATTGATCTCGGTGTTGCCGGGGCCGGATACCCACGGGTGCAGTACGGCCTGCTCACCCTTGCGGTATTCGTGCTATGCGCCTTCGGGGTGGCTCGGTTGCGTGCGTCCACCTCAGGGCTGCGGATGCTCGCCGTCCGCTCAAATGAGCGGGCGGCGTCCGCGGTCGGTGTGGACGCCGCCCGGACGAAGCTGCTCGCCTCCGCCATTTCCGCCGGGATCGCCGGCTTCGGTGGTTGCCTGATCGGTTACGGCCAGGGGCGGCTCTCGTTCGACTCGTTCGGGGTGTTCGCCTCGTTGTTCTTTTTGGCGATCGCTTCGGTCGGTGGGGTGATGAGTGTGCGCGGCGCGGTGCTGGGGGGCCTGTTGGCCCCGGGCGGCGTGGTGTTCACTCTTCTTGATCGTCTTATTGACCTCGCGAGGTACCAGTCGCTGCTGTGCGGTGTAGCCCTGATGGTGCTCGTCGTGCTGCGTCCCGAGGGGCTCGCGTACGATCCGCGCCAGCCTGCGGTGCGCCTGCGGATACCCGCCGAGGCACGCGCATGACCGGGGACCCGGTTCGCCTGAGCGTCAGTGGGCTGTGCGTCAGCTACGGCAAGGTCGAAATCGTCCATGATGTGTCGTTCACCCTGTCCGCGGGGAAGGTCACCGGGCTGATCGGGCCGAACGGAGCGGGCAAGACCACGTTGATAGACGCGGTCACCGGATTCACTCCCGCCAGCGCCGGCCAGATCGTGCTGGATGGGACGGTGCTGAACTCGATGCCGCCGCATGAGCGGTTCCGGCGTGGCCTCACGCGTACCTTCCAGTCCCTGGAACTGTTCGAGGACCTGTCCGTTGCCGAGAATCTCGCGGTAGCCGGGCCCGAGCCGGCCGTGGCGCTGGGGCTTGGCATGCTCGCTGACCAACTCCCCGCGACGCTGTCACACGACGAGCGCCTCGCTGTCGGGCTCGGCCGCGCGCTGGCAGCGGGCGGCCAGGTGCTGCTCGTGGACGAGCCGGCGGCGGGTCTGGATTCGGCGGCGCGGGCCACGCTCACGACTCGGTTGCGTCGCCTGGCTGAACGTGGCTACGCGATTCTTCTTGTTGATCATGACATCAAGCTGGTTTTCGAGGCCTGCGACGACGTTGTGGTGCTGGGAGCTGGACGGGTCGTGGCGTATGGCCCACCGGCCACGGTCCGGGACCGCCCCGAGGTCCGCGAGGTGTATCTCGGCGGCTCACCGGCAACGGCCGTTCGCGTGCCCACGCAGCCGTCCAAGCACAAGGTGCTTGCCCTTGAAGGGGTTACGAGTGGGTATGACCGCCTGCCCGTGATGCACGAGGTCACGCTCGACGTCCACGCTGGTGAGATCGTCGCGTTGCTCGGGCCGAACGGCGCCGGCAAGACAACGCTCATCCGTTCGGTTTCCGGGCAGCTCACACCGTTTGACGGCCGGGTGAGCGTCCTCGGTCACCCGGCCCGCCGCCCGAGCCCGGCCAGGCTTGCCCGCCGTGGACTGGCAGTGTCCCCTCAAGGCGGGACGCCTCTGCGAGGGCTGACGGTCCGCCAGATCCTGCGCCTCGCGGTCGGTCGACGGCCCGGCGGCCAGATCGAGCGGACGTTGGCGAGTTTCCCGGCGCTGCGCCCGCTGCTCGACCGGACCGGCGGCGAGCTCTCCGGGGGAGAGCGGCAGCAGGTCGCGCTGGCCAGCGCTGTGGCGCGGCAGCCGAAGCTGCTGATCGTCGATGAGTTCTCCTCCGGCCTTGCGCCCGATCTCGCG
The DNA here is from genome assembly GCF_917627345.1 of Protofrankia sp. CiP3. NCBI lineage: Bacteria > Bacillati > Actinomycetota > Actinomycetes > Frankiales > Frankiaceae > Protofrankia > Protofrankia sp. CiP3. The sequence continues at coordinate 35,026 of NZ_CAKJTM010000001.1, forward strand.
TCGAGTCTGCTTGCGGTCCTGCGGCGCCTGGCGGACGAACGCGGCACCGGCATTCTGCTGATAGAGCAACACGTGTCGCTTGCCCTCGCCGCCGCGGACCGGGCCTACATCCTCGACCGGGGCCGAATCGTGTTCACCGGTACCGCCGCTACCCTTGCGGCGGATCCCGGTCTGATCAATGCCAGCTATTTCGGTATCGGCTCGGCCAGCGACTGACCGCAATGTTCGCTCTGGCGACCACCTGACAGCTGGTCACCGGGCCGGGAGCGCGGCCCGTCGGGCTCCGCTGCTCCGGCGGCGGTGGCATGGGGGCCGCCTGCCGCGGAAGCTGCTTAGAGCGACC
>NZ_CAKJTM010000001.1:35834-68742 GCF_917627345.1 Protofrankia sp. CiP3
GCTCCTTGATCCACGCCCCTATTGCCGGGCGCTCTTATTGCGGTTGTGTTGCGCCGCGACCATCGGTTGGCGTACAACGATCAGGTCCCGACTATCGGTCGGGCCACGTGGTGCTTGGACGTTTTGATCCAGGACCAAGTGACCGCTGGGGCCTTTGAGTGTGTGCGGAGAACCATGGCCGCCTACTTTTCTGGCCATCGGTTGGAACGGCGTCGACGAGGAGGCCTCAGTGCGGATCGGTATGCCGTTGGACTACAGCGGCGACTTCAGGGAGACAGTCGCCGGCCTGCGTGATTTCGAGGCCGCCGGAGTGGACATCGTCTTTGTGGCGGAGGCGTACTCCTTTGACGCGGTGAGCCAGTTGGGCTTCATCGCGGCGCGCACCGATCGCGTCGAGATCGCGTCAGGTATCCTGCCTGTCTACAGTCGCACTCCCTCGTTGACGGCGATGACGGCAGCCGGCCTTGACTACGTGTCCGATGGTCGTTTCACGCTCGGAATCGGCGCGTCCGGCCCGCAGGTCATCGAGGGCTTTCACGGCGTCCGTTACGACGCGCCGCTCGGCCGCACCCGGGAGGTCGTGGAGATCTGCCGACAGGTGTGGCGCCGTGAACGGGTGGTGCATAGCGGCCGCTACTACCAGATTCCGTTGCCCGCCGACCAGGGAACCGGCCTCGGGAAGCCGTTGAAAATAATAAACAAGCCGGTGCGTGACCGGATCCCGATCATTCTCGCGGCGCTTGGGCCGAAGAACGTCGCGTTGGCCGCGGAGCTCGCCGAGGGATGGGAGCCGATCTTCTTCCATCCGGAGAAAGCGGCCGATGTCTGGGGGGCCTCCCTGGCGGATGGCCGATCCAGGCGGGACCCCGCTCTTGGCAACCTTGATATTGTGGTCGCCACGCCGATGGCGATCGGTGATGATGTCAATCATCTTATTGATTTTTATCGTCCGACGCTTGCCCTCTATATCGGGGGCATGGGTGCTCGAGGCAGGAACTTCTACAATGATCTCGCCTGCCGCTATGGTTACGAGCGCGAGGCCGCGCTGATCCAGGATCTCTACCTCGACGGCAGAAAGAAGGAAGCCGCGGCTGCGGTCCCGGCGGAACTCCTGCGGGCCATATCCCTTATCGGCTCCGAGGGGCACCTGCGGGATCGGTTGGATTCGCTGGTCGCGGCCGGGGTGACGACACTGAATGTGACCCCGTTGGCCGCCACCCATGCGGAGCGGGTCGCTTCCGTCGAACTGCTGCGTAAGCTGCTGCCCTGAGAAGGCGTTGGACTGTTTCGCATCGATGATCATCTATATGTGGACTGGACTGGGGAGGTAGTGCTCGATGGTGAATGCGGACCAGTTGCCGTCGTCACTGTTGGCACGCGTGTATGACAGCGAGCATGAACTCTTCCGCGAACTGGTGCGGAACTTTGTCGCGCGGTGTGTGCTGCCGAACTACGATGCGTGGGAGCGGGCAGGCATCGTCGATCGTGCGTTGTTCACCGACGCTGGCGCGTGGGGCCTGCTCGGATTCGGTGTCGATGAGAAGTACGGCGGGCCCGGCATCGAGGACTTCCGGTTCAACGCGATCGTCGGGGAAGAGTTCGGTCGCGCGCTGGCCACGTCGGCGGGTCTTAGCCTGACACTGCAGAATGACATTGTCCTGCCCTATCTGCTCGGTCTCGCCACCGACGAGCAGAAGGCGCGTTGGCTTGCCGGTACAGTCTCGGGTGAGACCGTCCTCGCGGTGGCCATGACCGAACCAGGCACAGGCAGCGATCTGGCTGCTATCCGGACCCGCGCGGTCCGTCACGGGGATGTCTACGTCGTCAACGGCGCAAAAACCTTTATCTCCTCCGGGCAGCATGCCGACCTTGTGATCACCGCGGTGCGCACCGCGGATGACCCACACCGTGGGCTGTCCCTGCTCGTTCTCGAGCGCGGGATGCCGGGTTTCGAACGGGGCCGCAATCTGGAGAAGATCGGGCTGCATGCGCAGGACACCAGCGAGCTGTCCTTTACCGACGTCCGGGTGCCGGTTGCCAACCTCCTCGGAGAGGAAAACAGCGGGTTTTACGCGTTGGTCCGCAACCTGCCACAGGAGCGGCTGTCCATAGCGATCGCCGGCCTCGGCATGATTGAGGGTCTGCTCACGCAGACTCTGGCGTACGCGAAGGAGCGCACCGCCTTTGGCCAGCCGATCGGATCATTCCAACACAGCAGGTTCGTTCTGGCGGAGCTGGCGACCGAGATCGATATCGCCCGCACGTTCATCCTCGATTGTCTGGTTGAGCATCTGCGTGGCGAACTCAGCGCCGTGCGCGCGGCCAAGGCCAAGTACTGGGTCACCGAACTTCAGTGTCGGGTGTCCGACCGCTGCCTGCAGCTGTACGGAGGGTATGGCTATATGCGCGAATATCCGGTTGGCAGGGCCTTCGTCGATTCTCGTGTCCAGATGATTTACGGTGGGACCAATGAAATCATGAAGGAGATCATTGGCCGGGATCTCGGTCTGTAATCGGTGCGGCGGAGTCCGTGAGCGGCGTGGAGGAAGCTTCCGCGATGTTCGCGGACGCCAGTGTCTGTGCTACGCCGGTGTTCACTCTCGCGGATGCTCCCGCGTACCTACAGCTGCTGGCACGCGGGATCGTCCCGACCGCGTACACGGAGCTGCCCAGCCCAGTACCGGGTTTCTCCCGTATGCGGCCGTGGTATCCGACATCTCCTTGTAGGCGGGGAAGGTGCGACCGCCCCCGTCGTGGAGCGGATCTCACCCATCGGTCATATGGTCAGCGGGGGGCCATTCGGATGGCGCCGTCGAGTCGAATGACCTCACCGTTGAGCATCTGATTGGCGGTGATGTGCTCGACCAGCGCGCCATATTCGTCAGGATCGCCGAGGCGGTTGGGGTGCGGCACCTGGCGGCCGAGCGAAGCCTGTGCCTCCGCCGGAAGGCTGGCGAGCAGCGGGGTCTTGAACAGGCCCGGCGCGATGGTGACCACCCTGATCTGCTTGTCCGCGAGGTCGCGGGCGAGCGGCAGAGTCATGCTGGCTATACCGCCCTTGGACGCGGAGTATGCGACCTGCCCGATCTGGCCTTCGAACGCGGCGACCGACGCGGTGCACACGACCACCCCGCGTTCGCCGGCGGTGGGCTCGTTGTGAACCATGCGTTCGGCGGCAAGCCTGATCACGTTGAAGGTTCCGATCAGGTTGACCGTGACTATCCGGGTGAACGCCTCCAGCGGCATCACGCCGCCTTTACCGAGAATCCGGGCCGGCGGCGCGATCCCGGCGCAGTTGACCACGACACGCAGCTCGCCCAGGCCGGTAGCGATATCGAGCGCGGCGCTGACCTGTTCGGAGTCGGTGACGTCAGCGGGCGCGAAGGTGGCCTTGCCAAGGTCGGCGGCGACCTGCTCACCACCTGATGTGGGCAGATCCAGCAGCACGACGCTGGCACCGGCGTTTACCAGACGACGGGCTGTCGCGAGCCCGAGGCCGGAAGCTCCTCCTGTGATCAGGGCGATGCCACCTGCGATATTCACCTGTCCGACACCTCTCTATATTTTGTTGATATTTTTGATCATGTTGTTCCCGGTCATACCGCTGTCACGGCTGGATCAGGGCACTGGCTGCCGGCTTCACGGCGGAGCCGGCAGCCAGACGGCATTGCCCGGCGGCAGGATGCCGCGCCCCTATTGCCGCGGGCGCTCTAAAGACGTTCGATGATGGTTGCGTTGGCCATGCCGCCGCCTTCGCACATGGTCTGTAGGCCATACCTGCCGCCGTTCGCCTCCAGGTAGTTGACCAGCGTCCCCAGCAGCCGGGTGCCGGAGGCGCCGAGCGCGTGCCCAAGGGCGATCGCTCCACCGCGGGGGTTGAGTTTTGCCGGGTCGGCGGCAAGTTCGTGTGCCCAGGCCAGTGGCACGGGGGCAAAGGCCTCGTTGACCTCGTAGGCGTCGAGGTCGCCGATGGCCAGGCCGGCTCGCGCGAGAACCTGCTGAGTTGCTGGGATGGGACCGGTAAGCATGAGCAACGGGTCGTCGCCGACCACCGAGAACGCGTGGAAGCGGGCGCGGGGGCGCAGGTTGAGCTTGTTGGCGGCCTGTTCGCTCATGATCAGTGCGGCGGATGCCGCGTCCGTGAGTGGTGAGGAGTTTCCAGGGGTTATCTTCCAGTCGACGTCGGGGAACCGCGCCCGCATCTCCTCGGTGCCGAAGGATGGCTTGAGACCGGCGAGGCCCTCGACTGTTGTGCTCGCCCGCATGGTCTGGTCCACCAGATGCGTACTGCTTGTTCCGTCCGGCGCGGGGGCTGTCACCGCCACGATCTCATTGTCGAAGGCGCCCGCGACCGCCGCGGCCGCCGCGCGCTGATGGGAGGCCGCCGCGAAGGCGTCGAGGGTTTCGCGGTCGAACTTCCATTTCTGGGCGATCAGTTCGGCCGAAACGCCCTGGTTGACCAGGCCTTCAGGATAACGGGCGTGGACGCCAGGACCCTGTGGGTCCTGGCCGATCGTCGGCGTGCCCATCGGGATGCGGCTCATCGACTCGACGCCACACGCGATCACGATGTCGTAGGCGCCGGCCATCACGCCCTGCGCGGCGAAGTGCGCGGCCTGTTGGCTTGATCCGCATTGGCGGTCAACGGTCGTGGCTGGCACGCTCTCCGGGAATCCCGCGGATAGCAGGGCATACCGGGTGATGTTCGCGGACTGCTCGCCGACCTGCTGGACACATCCGCCGATGACATCGTCGACCCGCCCCGGGTCAAGGTCGTTACGTGTGATCAACGATCGGAGCACGGTCGCGAGCAGTTCGACCGGATGCACTCCGGACAGAGCGCCGCCCGGCTTGCCTCGTCCGGATGCGCTCCGAACGACATCGACGATGACCGCGTTGTTCATGAATTTCCCTTCGAGCGGGTACTGGTAAGCCAGCAGCTGCACGATCATGATTTTGTTCTCGCGGCAGGAAGCCATGGACGATCAAAGGAGCCGCCGGGCGAGGCCGCAACGCACCGCTCGTCGACCTCTGTCGTCAGTGGACTGCCACGCCCATCGTCATCCACCGGGCATTACGCGGTCAAAAAACGCGAATTTCCGGCAGGTTAGAGCGCCTGGCAATAGGAGAGTGGATCAAGAATTGGGCTTGGGGTGCGCGCATCGCGAGGCGGCGCAGGGGGTCACCCCGGCCCTTGGGGTGTCGACTGACCAGCCGGGGTACCCGCACATCGCGCGGCGATGGATGGGGAGCGATACGGCGAGGTGCGTGCCCCAGCCCCGCGAACGGGAGTGGAGTGGCACGCTCAGAGCGTGCCACAACCCGGAGTTCGCGTCGTCTGCGTCCAACTTGAATGTCCCGACTCGGAGGGGGCTCACGATCGGTTGCGGCGAGTGCTTGCTCAACTGCGTAGCATCGACGACGCGGACCTGGTTGTGCTGCCCGAGCTGTGGATGACAGGGTATTTCTCGTTCGATCGGTATGCCCAGGACGCCGAACCGCTGGACGGGCCCGTTCTCACCGCGCTCCGGCGCGTGGCCCGGGAACGCCGTTGGCACATGGTCGCCGGCAGCATGGTCGAGCGGAGCCCGAACGGGCGTCTTCACAACACCACCGTGCTCATCGGGCCCGGTGGAGATCTTCTCCAGGCCTACCGCAAGGTTCACCTTTTCGGCCACGGCTCGCGGGAGGCGGAACTACTCACGCCGGGGCGGGACGTGATCACCAGCCGTACGCCTTTCGGTACCGTCGGGCTGGCCACCTGTTACGATCTTCGTTTTCCTGAACTTTTCCGACTGCTTGTCGATCAGGGTGCCGAGATCATCGTGGTCGTGTCGGCCTGGCCGCACGAACGACTCGACCACTGGCAGATCCTGACCCGTGCGCGCGCTGTCGAGAACCAGGTTCTTCTCGTCGCCTGCAATGCCGCGGGCTGGCAGGCTGGTCGACAGCTGGCCGGCAACAGCGTGATCGTTGATCCCTGGGGCGTGGTACTGGCGGAGGGCGGCGACGCTCCGAGTCTGCCTGCGGCGACCTTTGACACCGCGAGAGTCGCGGACGTCCGAGCCGCGTTTCCGGCCCTTGCGCACCGACAGTTTGACATTTTGTTGATCAATCGACTCGGCGAGTCGTACGGTGGAGACGCTCTGTGACCGACTTTGTGGTCGTGGACCGGACCCGTGGTCGCGTGGATCCCACGATCCTGCCAGACGGGGTCCGTACGGGCCGGCTCCGAAGTCCTCAGCGCGGATCCCATGCGCCATCGGTCGAGGCCGGTCTGGCACAGTGCCCTCGCCCGTCGATCCTGGCGGCGACTGAATACCCGGTTCGTACCAGATACCTGTCAGCCCCTGCCGGGTGACGCCGCGGGCATTGCCGAGACTGTTCCGGTGGACGTGACCCAGCTATCAGTTTCGCGACAGCATGGTCAGGAAATCAAGTGCGGTGAGAGGCGCTGCGGTGATCGGCGGCGATCGTGATCATATTGGCCGATCATATTGATCGCCGATCGTCCGCTGTCTTCGGCGGCTGGACGATAGGCGGCCATTGGTCGGGCGTTCTCGAGGTATTTAACGCTAAGTAATTGGCGTTACTTTTGGTAATTATATGGATGCTTTACGGAGTCAATCTGGAAGATCATATTTTTGCCGCCCTCGGGGTCGACGAGTGGGATGTTGCGGGTATTTGACTCCAGTCGGACTTGAGTAGATGAAGAAATGTGGCGAGGGTCATACTCCCGGCTGGCGTAATCAACGGCCTGATGAATGCATCAAAGCGGACATAAATCACAAAAACACAAGAGGCAGTCGGTGCGGCGATGCCGCCTCGACTGCCTCTTGTGCGGTGTCCCGTGCTGGCGCCGCGGAGCGGTCCGGCGTTGTGGAGACCGGATGGAGCGTTGCCGTGCCGTCAGGCCGCGCCGACGGCGGTCAGCGCGACGCGGGCATGATCCGTGAGATCGGCGGCACCGGGGCACCCGGTACGTTCGATTTCACGGCAGAGTGTCGCGACGTCTCGTCCGGCCATTCCGGAGTCGAGAAGAGCCGCCTGTTCAACGGCCTGATGCCCGAGCTGAATGGCGGCATCGGCATCGCCGGCCTGGACATGCGCCACACCCAACCTGGTCATGGCCTCCACCCGGGCGCGTGGGAAATCACCGGCCAACCCGTCCGCGGCATTGTCCAGATACGGAATGGCCGCAGCTCCGTCACCGCTGGCGAGTAGCGCCTCACCGGCGAAAAGCGAAATGCAGGACGGGACACACCAGTAGATGTGCGGCGGATCTTCCGCTGGTTGTGACTGGCTGATGAGATGAACCGCGTCCTCGGCGGTCCGGGCGGCTGTGGTGCTTTCACCGGCACGGCCGTACGCGAGAGCCAGCGCGCCGGAGATTGCCGCCTTCTCGGTGGCGGTCATTGCCGCGCGGGCCCCGGCCTGCGCTGAGCGGAGCATGGTGACGGCGTCATTCGGGTCGCCATACCAGGCCGCTTGTTCGGCCATGCAGCGCAGGATGTTGGCGCCGAGCGCGGGCTGGCCGGCTTCGCCGGCGGCCCGGAGCGCGACCATCCACAGGCGCTGGGCACCCCCGTGGTAGCCGCTGTCGAAGGCTGCCCAGCCTGCGATGCGGGCCAGCTCAGCCGCGACAGCGTACAGCCGTGCCTCGTGGGCGTGGCCGTACAGAGCGGTCCGCAGGACGCGGACGGCTACCCGTAGCTCCGCCATGGAAAGCTCGTATATGTCATCCCCTCCGAGAACGTCATCCATTTTGCGAAGCGTGTCGACCCGCCGCTCGAAGCCCGCGACGAGCGAGTCGTTCACACGCTTTCCCTCAAGCGCCGCGGCAAGGCCGGCTGAATCGGTCATGAGCCAGTGATGCGCAACCGAGGTCAGCGCCACGCCGGACACGCTGAGAAACTTCCGCCGTTCCATGTTGGCGGTCACCTCCTCGAACCCGACGGCCAACCCGTCAGGTCTCCATAGAAGGTCGAGATCGGCGTCTGCCCATCGAGCCTCCCCATCGTCAACTGAATTCGACATGAGTGCCAGGGTCCCGGTCTCGGGTCCGGCATAGTCGCACGCCCAGCCCAGCGCGACGACATTGGTGCAGTAATAGCGGGATAGTAGATCACAGTGTTCCCAGCTCGGGCGTTTGCCACCCTCGTACTCCGAGAGGCGCTGTGCGGTCAACGCATCCCACGGTCTACCGATGTCCTCGGCGAGACTCCGGATCTCTTCCGCTGCCCGCGCCAGAGACAGGCCGCGGATCTGGCGTGCATGCTGCAACGGACCGATGGTAACCCTTCGAGGAGGCATCTGACCTTCTCCCATTTGGCCGTCATGTCAAGGCATGTAGTCGGAACGTAGCCAACCCCCCCTCCGGAGTCTAAGGACCCGAGGTCACCTGTGGTGAGTCGTTGTTCCTGGTCGGTCCACGGCGAGGCGTCTTGATTCTCGCCGGATTACGCCCCGGCCGGTATTCGCCGGCACCGTATGTGACCCTGGCCGGGCCCCGGGCGCTCGCGACTCAGGTACACGCGGAGTATCCGGACGGTGATCGTGTGGATCTGTGAACTGCCGCCCGGATGTCGCTGAAAAGCATGATTCCCGGCGCCTTGAACGAATGTCGCTGGCAGGACGTTGTACCTCAGCCTTTATTCATGAGTCCTTGGCCCCGTCCTGGGGCATATTCCCTGTTCGCTGGTTCTGAAACATTGCGAGTAGACACTCCCTGGGGCCGGTCGTACGCTTCTGCTCGATTTAGTCTTCATGTCGACGCGACCACGGGACGGTGTCGGATGAGCAGAAGAGTTCTTGTATTGGACGCGGCTGGCGAGTTGCGCGGCCAGTTTGAGGACATGAACACCGCATACATGTGGCGTCATGTCCGGCCGCAGGAGCCGCAGACCGCGGAGGATTTGGAAGTCTGGCGTCAGCGCAGCGCCTGCCGGGATGAGGACCCGGAGCTGTTCTTCCCGGTCGGTACGACCGGGCCAGCACAGCGGCAGCTGGAGGAGGCCAAGGCCGTCTGCCGCCGCTGTCTGGTGATCCGTGAGTGTCTGAACTGGGCGCTCGACACGGGTCAGGACGCCGGTGTCTGGGGTGGTCTGGACGAGGATGAGCGACGGGCACTACGCCGTCAGCTGGTCAGTGCCCCCGCTCCCCGGGTAGCACAGTGATCACACAGACGTTGCCGTGGACCGCCTCGCCCGCGTTGATGGCCTGCGCCATGGCGGACTGGCAGCATGCCGCGGCTCGGTTGTGGATCGCCGCACGCGAATACGCCGAGGCTGTGACCTCGGAAAGCGATGTGATGACCTCCCTCGCACGGCTGATCGCGGATGGCGCGCCGGAAGGAGAGATTCACGAAGCTCGAGCACTGCTGGCCCATCTGATGGTCATTCGCACTGAGGCCGGGCACAGGCTCGGGCTGAGCGGGCTACCGGACGAACTCGCCCGAGCGGGCCGGAGCCTGCTGTCGGCCGCTCCGCTTGAGCGGGAGCATACGATCCCCCGCCCGCGCGAGGGCGCCGTCTGATGATCGGACTCCGTGGGACGCCGACAACGCCTGTCGGCCGTCCGCGAGGGCAGGGGAGGGCACCTCGAGGAATGTTCCGCCGAGGTCTCACCGCACTGACGCGATGGTGCCGTCAGATGTTCGATCGATATGCCCGACGCGGGACAACTGTTTCCGCAACGAACTGGTCGACTCTCGGCTGGTGCCACCCTGGCCGCATCCCCGGGGTCACTGAAAAACCGGCCGAAAATCGCCGGGACATAACACCGCGTGGGTCTCCGCCCGATGCGGGGTGGCCAGGGCAGCCGCGGTACGTAGCCCAGGACGTTACCCGCGGCGTCCGCAGCCGTGGTCTGAGCGGGCCCGGCCCCCCGACGGCGCGAAAAGAGTAACGGGCCCGATTTCTTTGGCCGGTGGCTGAGGTCAGCGTGGCCGAAAAAAGCTCCCCGGAGTGGTCGCTGACAACGGTCGCGAACCCCGGGTGAGACCCCGGCGCGGGCAATCTACCGCTCCCCTCCGCGGATGGATAGCCCGCGCCGGCTGGTTAATTCTGCTCCTTTCGAGCCTGCGCCGCGGGCTCCTTGCCGCTGCCCGAGTGGTAACACGAGTGGAAACGACGCGACAGGTAACTGACCCGTACTTGCGCACGAGTGACACGAGTGAAAGGAGTCGGTCATGACCAATTGGCATGTGCGATCCTACGACACCACCGATCACACCGCTACGGTTCGTCTGCTTGAGGAGGTCAGATCTGACGAAGAAGGGCCGTCTTTTGACCTGACCGACACAGTTCTCGCGCTGCGCGAGGACACTCCCGCTGTCGTCGCCGTCACACCCGATCAGTTCGTCGGCGTCGCGGTCGGAAAATACGAACAAGGCTATGCCCGGGTACTTGCACTGGCAATCTCGCCTGCGTGGCGATACCGAGGTATCGGGTCCGCGCTCCTGCAGGCGTTGGAGAACCAGCTGATTCACGCCGGTCACCGCCGTATAACCACCTTGCTCGCGTCGGGGCAGTTCGGGGAACTCGCCTTCCGGAACCGGGGCTTCGTCAAGACCGGGCTCACACTCTATGAGAAGTACGAGCCACTGCGGCCGGTCGACGTCACGACTGTGGAGCGCTGGGGCGGCACCCTGCTCACAGCGGCGGAATGGCACAGTCTGGCCGGCATGGCCGAAGGCAAGCAACTGGTGGAACAGCGCCTGCTGCTGCCTATCAAGGAGAACGAGCTGGCGGAGACGTATGGGGTGGTCACACCGACGACCATGCTTCTGTTCGGACCACCGGGTACCGGGAAGACGTCGTTCGCGCGGGCGGTAGCGGCACGTCTGGAGTGGCCGTTCGTGGAACTTCTGCCATCTCGGCTGGTCGCGGCCGGCAGCGGCGGCAACCTCGCCGCCGAGCTGCGTACGGCCATCACCGAACTCATGCAGGTCGAACGAGTCGTGGTGTTCATCGACGAGGTGGACGAGATCGCACAGTCCCGGGAAGCCGTCGGGCCGGAGAGCCAGTCGGTGGTGAATGAGCTGCTGAAGGCCATCCCACAGTTCCGTAGTTCCCCAGGGCGTCTGTTGATCTGTGCGACGAACTCGATCGCGGCGCTGGACCCGGCGTTCATCCGCCCCGGCCGCTTCGATCTTGTCCTTCCGGTGGGACCACCGGACGCCCCCGGCCGTCGTCTTCTGCTCGATCGTTTCCTCGAACGGATCGACAACAAGCAGGTGGACGTCGAACCGGTTGTCGCGGCCACTGAGCTGTTCACACCCGCTGATCTTGCATCCACCGTGCAGCGAGCCGTGGCAGCCGCGTTCCACCGTGCGGTCGACAAGGGTGAGCGCCTGCCGGTGACCACCGAAGATCTTCTGGCGGCGGCGCGCTCATCGCGACCGACCATCAGCGCGGATGAACTCGATCGTTTCCGTTCGGACGCCAGGACCTTCACCCGCAGCTGAAACTTCCGCCATCGTTGACCTACCGCCAACCGGATGCCGGCGGCCGGCCCGGCGGGGCGGTTTCCCGGCGTGGGCGCGCAGCCGGCTGTGGTGGCCGCCCTCGGCCCGGCTCCAGCGGCGTGACCGCGATGAGCCAGGTGGCGCGACCTGCCGCGGATGCCTGCCAGCGGGCGTCTACCGGTCGGGGCCAGCTTCTTTGTCCCCGCCTGAGATCGGCCCCGAATGGGGCGTCCGTTGTCCATATTGCCCCTGATGGTGCATAGTTGATGTGCTCATGTCTACTGCTGTTAGTTAATGTTGTTCCTTATATGTTTTTTAGTTGATTTTTGACCGTTCCGCTGTCACTTCGCGCACAGGCCTCCGGCGGCGCGCTGCGATAGGGCGGCGCCGCCGGTGGCTCTCAGGGGCGTGTTTCGGAAGCCGTCTGTCCGGCTCGCCACGCCCAGACAGCCCCTGGCCGCGTTCGTGGCCATACCGATACAACTCATCCGGTACCGGCGTGGCGTTCGGCCCCGCCCGCCTGTGGATGATGGCTGGCAGCCGCTTCCGGTTCCGGTTGCGGCTGCGGCACACGTAGCGTTCCAATGGTGGTCGCATCGTGGTCAACAGCGTTTCCTCGTTCGTTGGTTGTGTACATGATGAGGACAATGCGGACATGTGGAAGTGCGGTCGTGGCGGCCGATGGAGGCCTGCTGGGTCTGCTGGGGCTTCTCGTGGCCGCCGATGTCGTCATCCCCGGGATCGACCTGACCGGCTTCTACGGCCTGGTGCCGCTGCTCGCCTCGGCTACCGGTTCGACGCTGGTCACCGTTGTCGCCGGGTTCGCCGCGGTGGCCGCGGCCGTGGCGTCGGGCGCATGGGATCGGTGGTTTGATACCGGGCAGCATGTCGCCGCAGGTGTACTCGTCGCGGTCCAGGCCGCCGTAGCGATCTACGTCGCGGTCACCCGGCGGCGTAGAGAACGGGAGCTCGGGCGGGCACGTGCCGTTGCCGAGGTTGCCCAGCGCGCGCTCCTGCCGGTGGTACCCGCGGCCGTGGACGGGATCGCGTTCGCCGCTCGATATTTGTCCGCCACGGCCGAGACCCTGGTTGGTGGGGATCTCTACGAGGTTGTGACGGTATCCGGTGGCACACGAATGATCATTGGGGACGTGAAGGGGAAAGGTCTGCCCGCGGTCCGGTTGACCACGGTCGTTCTGGGTGCCTTCCGCGAGGGCGCTGTCCACTACCCGGAGATCGAGCGGGTTGCCGCTGCCTGCGCCCGAGCGGTCTCCCGGGAAGCGGGCGCCGAGGATTTCGTCACAGCTCTGCTTGTCGACATCGAACCAGACGGTACGCTGCGGCTGATCTCTGCTGGACATCCGCCGCCGATTCTGCTGTCCGGGGACGCAGCCCGCCCGCTGGCAATCATCGAGCCCAGTCCTCCGCTGGGCATCGCGGAGGACTTCACGGCAACCATCAGCAGTTGGGGCCTGGGCGATCGGCTGCTGTTGTTCACTGACGGCCTGATCGAGGCCCGTGACAGCAACCGGACGTTTTTCAGCCTTGAAGATCATTTTTCCGAGCTGGCAGCGGCCACGCTGGACACCGTGCTGGACGCTTTGGTGGCTCATCTGCACGGCCATGTCGGCGGGAACCTGCACGACGACCTCGCGTTGCTCATCGCTGAGCGGCTGCCCGCGCCCGACCGCGTGATCGCGATTTCCGGCGGGCTGCCGGTGTCCGCGCCCGAATCAGCCATCTCGGTCGGCCAGGGCGAGTGAGCATCGGTGGATCTGTGTCTACTGGCGGGTTGGCTGCTGGCGGGCACTTCGTAATGGATCTCACTTTTTTCGGGTAGGGGCCGCGTTGCCACGGCGATCCGGCTGGCGTGCACGCCAGCCGGCGGTGGGATGAACATCGATGACGACCTGCGGCTGGTCGGCCAGCCGATGCCCGCCGACTGCGACAGGTGCGCCTGACCTGGGGGCGTGATGTGTCCGGCCAGTAAAGCATGGGTTTCGTCTGGCGTACGGCGAAAACGTGTGCACGAGCCTCGTCCTCGGTGGTGGTGGCTGGACCGGTACTCTTTGACACGAGTGGGCGAGAAAGGAGATTTGACAATCGTGGTGTCACCCACCCGGAAATCTCTGTTTCGCGTCGGTAACAGAGCCGGTCCGCCAGTTGGTCAGGGATGGCGCGATCAGCGAGAGGCTCCGAGGTCATCCGGGGTCATTCTCTTCGCGCTGCCGATGGTCACAAGGGTGCGTTACTGATGGCTGATGGCCAAGAACTTTCGGTAAGGGCGCTGGGATCCTGTCGGATCGCTTCGCCGCTTGCGCCGCTGATCGGTGACAAGCGAACGACCCAGCATTATGTGGATGAAGACGACCGGGTACTCCTTGACGATACGTTGTCCCTGGTTGCACAGCGTGATATGCCGATCGACGCTCTCCCGGGATTTGAGCCGGCCGGGCCCCGGCGGAAGATTTTTTTCGACCCATCCAAGACGCGGGTCGGAATTGTCACCTGCGGGGGGCTGTGCCCAGGTTTGAACGATGTTATCCGCGGCCTGGTGTTCGAATTGACCTCACATTACGGCGTGACTCGGATCTTCGGCTTCCGCAACGGGTATCAGGGGTTCATCGCCCGGTACGGCCACAGCGTCCTGGACCTGACTCCCGAGCTCGTCGGTACTATCAACGAGAACGGCGGAACAATTCTTGGAACCTCGCGCGGGCAACAGGACCCGGAGGAGATTGTTGACTGTCTGGAACGGATGAGTATTACCATCCTGTTTGTCATCGGCGGTGACGGCTCGCTGCGCGGCGCGCTCGAGATCGCCCGTACCGCGGACGAGCGAGGTGATAAGATCGCTGTTGTCGGCGTGCCGAAGACCATCGACAATGATGTTCCGTACATCGACCAGAGCTTCGGTTTTCAGACCGCCTTCGGGAAGGCTGCCGAGTCGATACGGGCGGCGCATGTCGAGGCGACATCCTCACCCAACGGCGTCGGTGTGGTGAAGCTGATGGGCCGCCATTCGGGCTTTCTCGCCTGTTACGCGTCACTGGCGAACAGCGATGCGGACGTGGTGCTCATCCCCGAGGTGCCCTTCGCCTTCGAAGGCGAAGGCGGGCTGCTGAACTTCCTGCACCGACGGGTCGAGGAACGGGGCCACGCCGTCGTGGTCGTCGCGGAGGGCGCCGGGCAGGAGCTTTTCGCCCAAGAGGAACAGGGGCAGCAATCGCAGGGCAGCGATGCCTCCGGCAATATCAGGCTACGGGACGTCGGCCCGCTCCTCAACAGGCGAGTGACGGAATATTTCGGCGTGGTGGACATGGAGCTGAATCTGAAATACATTGATCCGAGTTACGTGATCCGCAGCGTACCGGCGAATCCGTATGACAGTGTGTACTGCATCCGGCTGGCGCACGCCGCGGTGCACGCGGCGATGTCGGGCCGTACCGAGATGGTGGTCGGCCGGTGGCGACGCAGGTTCGTGCACGTCCCGATCCCGTTGGCTATCAGCCATCGCAGCCAGGTTGACCCCGCCGGCGATCTCTGGCTGTCGGTCCTGGAGGCGACCGGCCAGCCAGTTCAGTTCGGCTGACCGTCGACGCCGCGTCGTTGGCGTAAAGTAGGAGTGTGCCTGCATACGAATACCGTTGCCGCACGTGCGACACCAGCTTTGAGGTGCGACGCGGGATCACTGAGACAGCTGCCGCCAGCACGCCGTGCCCGGGTGGTCACACCGACACAGGCAGGGTGTTCACTGCGGTCGCGGTGACCCGGGCGGGGTCAGCGGCGGCCTCTTCCAGACCGGCTTCGCCGCAGCCTGCCACGTCGGGGGGCGCCTGCTGCGGCGGTGGCTGCTGTACCTGATTCCACACTGTGCGTCCAGATGGGCTCCCTCGAAGCGTCTCGAGGGAGCCCATCGCCGTTTTCGTGTTTTTGGGACATCCGATGGTTTTGCCCAGTTAGTCTCCATTATTCCTGATTTTTTTTGCCGAACTGCCGGCCAGGGTCACTTCTGGGGAGCTCCGGGCCAATCTCACACTTCTCGCCTCGCCAACTTGGGTGTTACTTGTTTAGTCTTACTAAGCAAGTTTTCGAGTGAAGCGAGTGGCGTTCGTGGAGGGCGGCGAAGTGCGGGACTCGGGCTGCATGGACCAGCAGATTTCGGACAATATGCGAACTATTCGACCATCGGCAATGGATAATCACCCGATTATGCTGGGTCCGCATTACAAATGGATCGCCCTGTCCAACACCACGCTCGGCATGCTGATGGCAACGATCAATGCGTCGATCGTCCTGATCGCGCTGCCGGACATCTTCCACGGGATCGACATCAACCCGTTGAGCCCTGGCAACATCAGCTATCTGCTGTGGATGATGATGGGCTTCCTCGTCGTCACGGCCGTGCTGGTGGTGACATTTGGACGGCTTGGGGACATGTACGGTCGCGTCCGTATGTACAACCTCGGATTTGCGATCTTCGCCGCTTCTTCGATTCTGCTGGCCGCCACCTGGATGCACGGCACCACGGCCGCTCTCTGGCTGATCGGCTGGCGGATCGTACAGGGTGTGGGCGGGGCGTTTCTTGTCGCAAACTCCACGGCTATTCTCACTGACGCCTTTCCCGCCCGTCAGCGCGGGTTAGCATTGGGTATCAATGTGGTCGCGGGCATCGCCGGCACCTTTCTCGGTCTGCTGCTTGGCGGGCTACTCGCTCCGGTCAACTGGCACTATGTCTTCCTGGTGTCGGTACCGTTTGGAGTATTCGGTACCTTCTGGGCGTATGCGAAGCTCCGGGACAACGGTGTGCGGCGTCGTACGGCCATGGACTGGTGGGGAAACATGACGTTCGCTGGCGGGTTGATCGCGCTGCTCGTTGGCATCACTTATGGCATACAGCCCTATGGTGGGCGCACTATGGGCTGGACCAACCCGTGGGTGCTGGCCGCGGTGATCGGCGGCGTACTCCTGCTGGCCGTCTTCGCGGTTATCGAGTCCAAGGTGGCCGAACCGCTGTTCAATCTGGAACTGTTCCGGATCCGGTCGTTCTCCGCTGGCAATGTCGCGAACCTGCTGGCGTCACTCGGCCGCGGCGGTCTTCAGTTCGTCCTTCTCATCTGGCTACAGGGAATCTGGCTGCCGCAGCATGGCTACGGTTTCGCCGAGACTCCGCTATGGGCAGGAATTTACCTGATTCCGTTGACGGTTGGGTTTCTGGTGGCCGCACCGCTTGCCGGCGTGCTGTCCGACCGCTTCGGTGCCCGGATGTTCACGATGGCAGGCCTGGCCATCGTCATCGTGAGCTTCGTGTTGTTCATGGTAATCCCGGTGAACTTCCCCTATCCGATATTCGCGCTGATTCTGCTCATCAATGGCCTGGGCACCGGTCTGTTCTCCTCACCGAACCGGGCTGACGTGATGAATGGATTGCCGGCGAACACCCGAGGTGTTGGCGCGGGTATGGCCGCCACCTTCCAGAACGCCGCTTTCGTGCTTTCGATCGGGCTTTCCTTCACGCTGATAGTCATCGGGCTTTCGCGTAGCCTGCCGTCAACCATGTTCAACGGGCTTGTGGACCAAGGTGTGCCAGTGCCGGTTGCGCGGACTGTTTCCACGCTCCCGCCGATCGGCGTTCTGTTCTCAGCCTTTCTCGGATACAATCCGATGGAGCAGCTTCTCGGGCCGCAGACGCTGTCGGCGCTACCTGACTCGGGCGCTTACGTAACCGGCCGCGCCTTTTTTCCGAACCTGATCTCCGGGCCGTTCTCCGATGGTCTTGCCGCTACCTTTGCGTTCTCCATCGTCATGCTGTTGATCGCTCTGCTCGCATCCTTCATCGCCGGGTCTGCCGGCGGGACGAAATCCAGGCTCGGCGCGGCGGCGGAGGTGGACGGGCGCTTGGCGGACACCGGAGTCGAGCTGATCCCCGCGCACCGCGCCGAGGGCTCAAGAACATCCGGGCAAGCCCGATAACGAGCGCCACGTTCACCGGGCCATCGGTTATGGTGACCACCGGTTGCCCGGCCAGGGCCCTGGGGCCTCCGACTGCCGGCGAAGAGGCATGATCGTATGCTCGCTGGCCTGTTACGCGGTGGTTGCCTGCGCCTTCGGCCGGCTCTGGGGCACCGAGTGTTGCCAGTCGGCAAGCAGCGTCCGAATGCCGGTGACCAGCAGCAACGGCTGGTCCAGCATGACATGGTGCCCCGCGAGCGGGATTTCGATGACTGGCGCGACCCGCCCGAGCAGCTCGTACATCTCGGTGCCGATGTCCGGCGTTATCAGGCCGTGCTCGGCTCGAAACAACGCGACCCGGCAGCGCACCTCTTTGAGGATCTGCGAAGACGGCCGGCGTCCTCGGAAAATGCCCGGATCAAATTTCCAGGTCCAGCCGCCTTCGACCGCGCCCATGGAGGTCCGTGCCACGTGGTTCACGACGTAGGGCAGCATGTTCGGCTGGTCTGGCACCGTCCTGAACCTGGCCAGGGCATCGGTTACGGTCGGATATACGCGTAGTGGCCCAAATGCGGTCCGTTCGCGGGCGGCCCGTTCCTCTGGGGTGACGTCCGCGACCGGAGCATCGATGATCATGATGCCGCCGATGCTTTCCGGGAACTTCGCCGCGGCCATGATCGATGCCCAGCCGCCCATGCTGTGCCCGATGATGATCGGTGTGCCGGTGAGGCCGGCGTCCCGCGCCACGCTGACGATCTCAGTGGCCCAGCTGGTGAGGTTGTACTCATCGCGGCGTCCGCTGTCACCATGGCCTGACATATCGATCGCGATAACTCGGTACTCGTTGTCAATCAGTGGCGCGATGTGGTCCCACCAGCCCGCATGCCCACCCCCTCCGTGCACGAGAATGATTCCCGGGCGCTCTCGCTCCCCCCAGCACCGGTAGCTGATCCGGCATCCGTCGACCTGGGTCGTGCGCCGCTCGGGCCGTTGCTCGAGTGCGCTGCGGAACCATCCGGGAGTCTCGAGGTTCATGATCTGTCTGCCATGTAGGTTCTGCCATTCCGGATATGCGGTGCTGGACGGTGTCGTAATCCAGTTTGACCGGAGTCGGCTTGACTAGCCGGCCGGGACGGTCCCGATGGCTGCGATCGTTTGATCTGCTCACCCGAGGTAACCGATACCAAGAAAGCAGTTGTACCGAATTCACGGCAATAGGCCGAGTTCTCCGTTTTGTGCTCACCAGCCGGGCTGGGTACATATCTGGCGGGGTGGCGATGGGCGGTGGATGGTGGATGGTGGATGGTGGTTCTATGCGATACGCGGTCGTGGCGGACCTGCACGGCAGGCGCAAAGCATGGCGGCGCGTGCTTGGCGATGCGCAGCAGCGCGGGGCCGACCAGGTGGTGTGCCTCGGCGATTACCTCGAGGCGAAGGTGCCGTGGCGCCGCCATACTGCTGCCACCCACTGGGAGCTCACTGACGTGGTGGAACCGGATCCGGCGCTGTGGCGTGAGCTGGCCGGCGTCGATCTGGTCCTGGGCAACCAGGAGTGGCGGATCCGTGATCTGCTGCGGTCCGAACAGATTTTTGGCGATCTTGATGTCCTGCTTGCCGCGCCCGAAACTCGGATGCTCGGGGCCGCCATGACAATGCACGGCCACCAGTTTTCCTGGGAGGACGGGCCGGCTCGTCCCGGGTGGCCCGCGGTCTTCTACCCGCGTCTGGTCGAGCTGCCCGACGTCCCGATCCTGATGGTCGGCCACTCACACCAGACACTGCTGCTGGATCTGCCCTCGCTCGGGGAGACGAACGGCCCGGCCGGCGTCATGGTGGCACATCGTCGGCCGGTCATACCGGGGGTACCAACCCCGGTCGACCCGAGCGGCGCGCGGCGTCTGCTGGTCAACGTAGGCCCGGCGCGGGGCAAGCCGTCCCATTGGTTGCTTTATGACGACGCGGCATCCGAAGTGACCTTCCACGAAGTCATGCCTGGGCGCTCTAACTGTTAGCAGCTGTAACTGCTAGTATCCGTCGGTGGCAGACTCACCGTGGTCGCGTGTCGTCGGCATGGATGAACGCCTCGATGGTTGTGATTGGGATTACACCGAGCGGTCGTCCCTCATCCTCGACCGTGATCGTCGCACCCGTCGCCGCATTGCGCAGCGAGTCGTCGACGGCGCTGGTGAGGAAGTCACGCCAGTCCAGGAAGATTTCGGGCAGAAAGGAATCGATCGCCTCTTCCAGCGGCCGGGCCGGATTGCGGATCTTGTTGAGGTCATCCAAGGTGATGATCGATGAGCGGATGATGTCCTCTTCGAGGTGGACGACTCGCGCGTAGCGCACACCCGCGTTGCGTATCTCGCGAGCGGCTTCGTCGCGGGTCGAGGTGTCCTCAAGCTCGATAAAGGGTTCTACCTTGTCGATGAGTCCGACCACGCCAGCGAGATCTCTTATGATCTTGTCTTGTGTCACGCTGCTGTTCCTTCCCGGGCACCGCTCTCGGGAATCCGTCCGTTGGCATGTACTCCGCTGCGGTCCAGCGAGATCCATGGAGGCGCCAGCAAGATTATGATCATCTTGCCTGGAGTCGTTGCCAGGAGTATGAATCGCATCTTTCTGTAGTTGATTCTCTCCAGAAAGTATCGATCATGAGGTCGGGACCAAAGTCCCAGCCCGCTTCATCTGTTGACGTGCTCAATTGGCCGCTATCCTTACCTTGCGTCCCGGCGAAGTGGTAGCACGATCTGCGTTCCCCCCGTACGCTAGATGGTCTACCCTTCGCCGGGGCTTTTTGGTTCCCAGGGCACGACTGCGGTCCTCTGTCAGAGCCACGATGGTCAGCTTCGGTTCCTGCGCGGTGAGACACCAGGTAGGCCGGAGCCTCTGCCGACAGGCGCGTTGAGCCGTCGGTCGATCGAAGTGCCACCATTGTGGTAGATCTTCTCTTCGCGCCGGCCGGTCGTGCCAGCCGTTGATCACGCACTCCTCGGTCATGGCACGATGATCAATTTTTCATCTCTGGATGCCCAAGTTGTCGTGATGCGAAGGTGTCCACTGGTCGTCGTGAAGTTGTCAAACGCGCCCATTATTGGCGTGTTGGGTGATAGTTGCATCGTTGTGATTCATCCGTGTGTTCGCGGTGGAACTATGTCGTCCCTTCGGGCGACTCATCCGTCGATGTCCGGGTGGATTTGGGTGACAATGGTCTATCTTGTTTGCTAGCCGCGACGGAGGTGCAAATCGGGATCTCGGCGGTCATTGTCGGCTCGTTCGCCGCCCCGCAGGCCGGCGTCCCAAAAAGTGATCATGGAGGTTGTCGTCGCCAGAATGATCCTGACGGTTTTTAGGTAGGTGAACCGGTAGCGTCGCGCTGCGCCGTGTCTGGACCGGCGACAGTTGCGAACAGCAAGGTGGGGCGGAGCGAAGGGGGTGTGCAGGTGCAGGTTCCAGCGGCGCGGATCGTCTTTCCCGAAGCCGATCGCGCGGAGATTGCGTCGTTGACTTCGGAGATCCTGGCTAGCGGAGCGTTGACGCTCGGCGCGCATACGAAGGAGTTCGAAGCCGAGTTCGCCGCGGCTCATGATGTTCCATTCGCGGTAGCGGTCAGTAGCGGCACCGCAGCTCTTGAGATCATCCTTCGTGCCGTGGATGTGGCGGACGCGGACGTCATCGTGCCGACGAACACGTTTGCGGCGACCGGCTTCGCGGTCCTGCGTGCCGGCGCGAATCTGGTTTTTGCGGATGTGGATGCCGGGACGTTCGCCTTGAGCGCGGCTACAGTAGCTGACGCGCTCACGCCACGCACACGTGCGGTGATCCTGGTCCACATCGGAGGGATGATCACTCCTGAAGTCGACGACATCAGGTCGCTGTGTGACGAACGCGGCATTCTGCTGCTCGAGGACGCGGCCCATGCGCACGGTTCTAGCCATAACGGCCGGTACGCGGGCTCGTTCGGTGTGGCCGGGGCGTTTTCGTTCTATCCCACGAAGGTCGTGACCAGTGGTGAGGGCGGGATGATTGTTACTGCTGATGAGCGGGTACGGGATGAGGCGGT
Source organism: Protofrankia sp. CiP3 (assembly GCF_917627345.1). NCBI lineage: Bacteria > Bacillati > Actinomycetota > Actinomycetes > Frankiales > Frankiaceae > Protofrankia > Protofrankia sp. CiP3. The sequence goes on from NZ_CAKJTM010000001.1 coordinate 57,314, forward strand.
GATATTCCGGGACCAGGGAAAGGCTGGATTTCTCGGGAACGTTCACATCAAGCAGGGCTACGCCTGGCGGATGAGTGAACTGCACGCCGTCACCGGTCTGGTGCACTCCCGTAGGTTGCCTGAGTTTCTGGACAGCCGCAACGCGGTAGCCGCTCGCTATGCGGCCGGCCTCGGCCAGATCGAGGGACTAGAACCGATTGTGGTGCCGACCGGCGGGCGCAGTAATTATTACAAGTACCTCGTGTTGCCACGTCCGGGCATCGATCGGGCACGACTGAAGAAGGAGCTCAAGGAGCGTCACGGTGTGTCGCTGTCCGGCGAGGTGTATGAGGCGCCACTGCACCAGCAGCCCGTTTTTGAGATTTATGCGCGGGGTAACCATCCAGTTGCACAGGATGTGTGCGCCAGACATGTGTGCCTCCCTGTCCATTCGGACATGACCGAAGCTGAGGTGGACCATGTGCTTGCGTCACTGGCATCCGCCGTCGAGACCCTCACGGTCACGATCTGACCGGGGATCCACTCCGATCAGGTCCGACCAGATGATCCGACCCCAAACCTGACGATCTTGGACGGATGACCAATGCGTATAATCGTCACTGGCGGTTCCGGTTTCATCGGAGCCCATGTAGTGGACCGGCTCCTGGACGCCGGCCACGATGTGATCTCGCTGGATCTGAATGCGCACATGACCGATCCACGTGCCGACCACCGGATTGTGGACGTCCTGGACCTCTCCGCGCTTACCGCGGTTTTTGCTGACTGTGACATGGTTTTCCATCTTGCTGGTATGTCCAATGTTGATCATGCTTTCGCCGATCCGATCCGAACGGTGCGCCTCAATGTGGAGGGCACGGCCAACGTGTGCGAGGCCGCTCGTGCCACCGGAGTGCGCCGAGTGCTGTTCGCGAGCACGGTCTGGGTGTACGGGGCCAGCGGGGGCGATTTGGATGATCCACGGTCGTTGACCGAGGATGCGGAATTCGCGATGAGCCGTGCCGGCCACGTCTACACGTCAACCAAGATTGCCGCCGAACTGCTCCTACAGAGTTATCAGCAGACCTACGACCTGGACTTCACGGTCCTGCGCTATGGCATCCCGTATGGTCCGGGCATGCGTGACGAGCTGGTCTTGGCTCGCTTCCTGCAGAAGGCGCTCAAGGGGGAGCCGCTTACCGTCGCTGGTGATGGGCAGCAGTTCCGTAACTACGTCTTCGTCCGTGACCTCGCGGATGCGCATGTGCTTGCCATGGATGACGCGGCCCGTAATGAGACGATCGCGCTCGAGGGTAACGAACGGGTCAGCGTGCTGGCTATGGCGCAGGCGGTCCAGGATCACTTCCCTGGGGTCGAAATCGAACATGTCCCGGCACGTCCGGGTGACTTCCGGGGCCGGTCGGTATCGAACGCGAAGGCCGAGAGGCTGCTCGGCTGGCGGCCGATCACCGGCTTTGCCGACGGTGTCAGGCAGTATGTCGAGTGGTATCTGGCGGACCGGCAGCCCACGAATGACCAGCCGGTATCCGCCCGCCGGACTGATGGGGTTGGCGCCCCGGTCTCCTCCGAGTAGAGCATGACGGACGATCACACGGAGGAACCGCTGGCCTTCCCGACGGGGCGGGAAGGCCAGCCTGGCCGGCGGGCGCTTTTGCTGTCGGGCTCGCTCGGGATGGGCCACGATGTCATGGCCCAGGCCTGTGCGCACTCGCTGGCTCTACGTGGATTCTCCACTCGCACGCTGGACTCCCTGCGCATGATGGGCGGCCGGGCCGGGTCGGCGGGTGAGGGCGTTTTTCGCGGGATGCTGGCCGTTCCTGGGCTGTACGATGCTGTGCACTTTTCGCAGATGCGTCCAGGCGGCGGCCTGGCGAGGGCGATCGAGGCGACTTCATCACGCTTTCTCGTACCCAAACTCCGCTTGGAACTGCGGGACCAACCAGTGGAGCTGCTGTTGTCAATCTTCGCCACCGGGGCCGCCGCGGCCAGTCGGATCAAGCACGAATATCCCCGGATGGTGACCACGGTGTTCTGCACAGATGTCTGCGTCCACCGACTGTGGGTACATGAAAATACCGACCTGTATCTGGTCACCTCAACCACGGCGGCGCGGTTCGTCCGGCGTTTCCATCCAGAGGCGAGGATCGCGGTGGTACCCACGCCGGTCCGTCAACCGTTCTATGACCCACCGACACAGGAGGCGGCCCGTGCGGCCCTCGAGATTCCCGCGGACGCCCGGTGCGTACTGTTGATGTCGGGTTCCTGGGGCCTCGGGCCGCTGGTCGAGGGCGCTCAGGCACTTGCCGAGGCCGGTATATGGGTGCTTGTGGTAGCTGGACGCAACGTCTCGCTTGCGGCACGCCTGCGAGAACGTGCGAACACGCACCCACAGATCATCCCCTTCGGCTTCACCGACCGTATCCCCGAGCTGATGGCAGCAAGTGATCTTGTTGTCACCTCGTCGGGTGACACCTGTAGCGAGGCGCGGGTCATCGGTCGTGACCTCCTGTTGCTGGACGTCGTCCCCGGCCACGGCCGCGACAACCTGCAGCTTGAGCTCGACCGGGGCCGCGCGGACGTGACCTCCGCCGATGCCGTGTCCCTGCGTCGTTCGGCACTCGCCGCGCTGGACCGTATCAAGCCACCATCGGTACGGGTGGTCGGGATGCCCGAGGCCTGGGAGCAGGCATTTGGTGCCGCACTCAGTCAGGTCGAGCTGGCTAATGGCTGGTAACGGCCAGACCGGCCGTATCCAGGCCGTTGCCAGCCGCGTCCGGGAAGACATGTGAGCGACGCGCTCGTTGTCGGTGTCCCTGTCACTGTTGTGTCGGCGGCACTGTATGGGACGGCTCCGCTCATCCAGGCTGTCGCGGCACGCCAGGCCCCGCCCGGTGGCGGGTTGGGGCTTGGCCTGCTGTTACGTCTTGTGTTGCGACCGTTGTGGCTGCTTGGGCTCGCTGTTGAAGCCGGGTCGTTCCTGTTGGAGGTACTCGCGCTGTCGGTGGCGCCGGTCGCTCTTGTTGCTCCGCTCATGGCGGGCGACATGGTGGTGTTCTCGTTGCTGGCCCGGCGCTACCTGGGAGAGCGGATCAGCCGGGTCGGTTGGCGTGGGATGGCGTGCCTCACCGCGGGAATCGGGCTGTTGGCCCTCGCTTTCAGCAGCGGGGCCAAGGTCGGCACGCCAGCAAGCAATCATGATCTGGCGTTGTTCCTGGCTTGTGGGCTGCTGTTCACAGCGGTCGGGGCGTGGCTGGCGAACCGGGCGGGGCGTGGGGGGCGGATCGCCCAGGCGGCTTTGCTGTTCGGACTGTCGGCCGGAGTCTGCTACGCCATTGCGACTCTGGCGACTCGCCAGATCGGCCTGTATCTGGACAATCATGAACTGGCCGGACTGCTGGCAACACCGACCCCTTATGTGCTGATCGCCTTTTCCGTTCTTGCTCTGGGCCTGGAGCAGCGAGGCCTACAGGGCCGGGCCGCAGTGATCGCTTTCCCAGTGACCAGCGGGGTCTCGGCCTTTTTACCGGTCATGATTGGTTTGACCTTGTTTGACGAGACAGCGCCAGAAGGACCCCAGATGGCAGCATTTGTCATTTCGCTCGGCCTGGTCGCGATCGGGATCTTCGGTCTCGGTCGGGACCGTGCCGCGAGTGTCACGCGGGAGTCCGCAGCGGTCTGAGGGCTCGGCAGGGAGCACCGATGGCACGTTCCTACTGATCAGTTCTGCTTGAGAGCACTCGACAGGAGGGGATTACGGCGTGTTTCGGAAGTCGTCGTTCGATCAGGGAGCCGCGTCCAGGCAGGTTCCTGGCAAGGCTGCGGGCCGCACGGATACCGGAGGAGTGGATATTGGTGCAGCCGAGAACGCGGCCAGGTGCAGCCTGGACGCGGCGAGCCCCGGACAGCTGACTGTCGAAACACGCCCTAGGGCTGAAATCGCTCCATTGCCCTGCGGACGCGGGAGTTCGCCTGGGCAAAACTGATCTTTCCGTCGACGTACGCCGCAAGAGCGTTGCGGCGCACCCGCTCGGTACGCGGGTCCTCAAGCGGGGTGTTGAGCAGGTTCGTCGTGGCAGTGGCCACGCTGATCACCTCCCGTTGTGCGGGAACAGGACGACGAAAAGTCCGCCTGACATGTGTCAGGCGCGATTTGGATCAATGGGCTTCCGGGCTGACGGGGTTGGTACCCTGCCCGCGAACGGTCGATCGCCTACGTTCCGCCAGCGCGCGATCGACGAAGCTGACTGGATCTAAAGGCCAGATGGGGGGAGAGGCCGAAACGCCCTGACCTTCGGGCCTCTGCCCAGGCTATGGCGTACATGACGGCTTCGCTCCCTATAGCGACAACGGGTACCAGCACCCGATGAGATAATCGAAATTTTGTGACACTACGTCAACGGGAAGGACGGCAAAGCGAGCGGACAACAAGAAAAGGATCACAAGGCAAGGACCACAACCCGACCCGACCTCTACAGAGTGCGCTGTCGGGGGCCCGATCGCAAGGCCTTTTTCATGATGTTGCTATCCGCGCTTGTCTGATTACTGTTTCGGCCGCACCGTCCCACGGAGGTGCCGGGGCAGTGGAGGTTGCGGGGGCTGTTGGGCTGCCGGGGCAGCCGATGCGGCCCCGGTCGTCGCACGCGGGGCCAGGTGGCCCTGTTTGGAGCGACCGGCGATAGGGGACGCGGCGCCGCGGGGCTGGGGTGCGCACCTCGCCGCATCGCTCCCCATCCATCGCTGCGCGATGCACGGGTACCCCGGCTCGTCGGTCGCCACCCAACACCAGGGTGACTCCCTCCACCGCCTCGCGATGTACGCACCCCAGTCCCGCTCCTTGATCCACACCCCTATTGCCGGACGCTCTTAATCTTTATTTCGGCTCATCGCGTCCAGGCCGGGGCGCGGCCGGATCGGTTACGACATGGGCCGTATCCGTTCGGTGCCTTCCTCGGGAGCCGCCCAGCCGTGGCCCGCTGACGGAAAGACAGGTCCACAATTGTCCGAAGTGACCCTTGTAGGGTACCCTCAGGCTCCTTCGCGAGCCTGAGGGTACGCAAAAATCCAGCACACCATGGATCTCTGGCCAGACGAAAAATAATGCTTACACGGTTTTTGGCATACTAGCCCGCTTGGTGGTTCTGGGCGAGTGAAAAACCATGATCGCACTCTCTTCGGCCGCTGGGACCATATGTCTCGGGTTCATTCCGGTGCCGAGCGGTTTGAGCAGGATCCGGCCGTCCGGCACCACCGTGTTGGCCCGTGGTTGCGATCCGGCGGGTCAGATCTGATCGAACTCGCCGTCCCTGACGCCGGCAAGGAAGGCATCCCATTCGCCGCCGGTGAAGGCCAGGACCGGGCCGGCCGGATCCTTCGAATCGCGGACGAGGATGCCGCCGGCAGCGACCGCAACCTCTACGCACATGCCGCCGGCACCATTGCTGTAGCTGCTCTTGCGCCACACGGTGGTCTCGACGTCGATATCGATCTTGCTTGTGGTTGACATGCTGTTTTCAGTCATTTCATTTCCTCCGTCACTCTGGCTATCATCTCAAGGGACTGGTCGGGGCGAAGCGCGGCGGCCAACAGGTAGTCGGTCTTCAGCCGGTAGTGCCGAATTTCCGCCGCCCGTTCAAGATAGAGGCTCCCCGTCGCTTCCTCGATATAGACAACGTCGTGGTCTGTCGGGTCCGGAAAGCCGAGGATCGCGAAGGTGCTACCCATTCCCGCGTGGGCACCCGCGACGAAGGGAACGACCTGGAGAGTCACATTGGGTAGTTTCGCTCGCTTGATGAGATACTCGAGCTGCGCTCGCATCACGGCCGTACCGCCAACCGGACGGTGTAGCACCGCCTCGTCGAGGACGACCCACAGCCGAGGAGGGTTGTCGTGTGTGAGGCGACTCTGTCGATCGAGGCGCAGTGCGACTCTGCGCTCCAGGTCCTCCTCCACGATCTCTGGGTTGTTGGCGCGGATGACGTGGCGGGCGTACTCGGCTGTCTGTAACAGTCCATGAACGAGCTGCGCCTCGTACACGCTTATCGAAGAGGCATCTCCTTCAAGGCCGATGTAGATCTCGAACCATGGAGGAACCACATCGTGGTAGGTATGCCACCAGCCACGTTTGCGAGACTCGCGGGCAAGCGCGAGGAAGGCTTCGCGTTTGGTCTCGTCCGTGACGCCGTAGAGCTGCAAGAGATCGTGGACGTCGCGGGTCCGGACCGGTACGCGGCCGTTTTCCATTCTACTGATCTTTGAAATTGAGCAACGGAGGAGTTCGCAAGCCTGATCGACGGACACGCCAGCTTCCTCACGGAGCTGGCGGAGTTCGGCGCCGAGTCGCCGCCTTCGGACGGTTGGACCACTATTAGTGCCCATTAATCCCCTTCGCGTAGAGCATTGCTACATCCTGCCAGCACTTCATCACTTTTATGTGCTGGATGATGCTTTCCGTAATGACACGGTCGCGGTTGCTCTTGCGGGAGTCGCCTGGCGGACCCATGCTGTTTGTGTTGATACTTTAAGTAAGATCAATAATTCGAAGGGTGAGCTGTTGTCATGGCTGCGATGGGGGGAGATCAGGTGGGTGCGGGTGAAGCGATGATCAAACGCCGCTTTCTGGTCTTTGACGGAGACGGCGAGCTTGTCGCGACCTTCCCCGAGTGGGGTTCAGCCCATGCCTGGGCACATCAGCGGTCCATGGAGCCGCGTACGCCGCAGCCGGTTCAGATCGAGGACCGATGTGATCGCCGGACGTGGACCATCGAGGCGGGACGTTGCCAGCTGACAGTATGGCGTAGCGATGTCGAATACCGCTCGTGTACACCAGAGGCCACGGCGGCGACTGACCGGCGGGAGCACGCCTGGGCTTCCTGACCGACCACGAGACCCACCGCACCCACCGCGGTCAGGAAGCCATTACTACCAGCCTGGCTATGATCAGCAGCGAGGCCTACGGCGCGACCGTACGTGGCCGGCGCGCACGCTCGAAATCGTCCGCTACTGAATGCGGCGTGGGTGGCCGCGTCGCGGGAGGATGGGCGCGTCGCGGCCGGTGCCTATCGGTCGGTTGGAGGGCGCGGCCGCTGTCTTTTTTTCGTGGTATTCCTCTTCGACGTTGACGGCCCAGATGTCGTGGTGGGTGCCGTCGAGGATGTTCTCGACTGTGCGCATCGCGGTGAGCATGGAATGGTCGGCGTTGTTGTAGCGGTGCATGCCGTTGCGGCCGACAGGGTAAACGTTGGGTACATTCACGGAGATCCATTCTCGGATGATCTCCACGTTATGGCGGTAGTACTGGTCGTAGGTCGGGTACGCCTTCGGCACCCGCACGACGTAGCCGCGTTCGACCGCGCCGTGGCGTACGAGTCCGAGCAGCTCCAGTTCACGGGTGGCGAGCGCGATCAGCTCGTCGTCGAGCTTCGTCCACATGTCGTCGCCCTCGAAGACGAAGAACTCCAGACCAAGACAGGTCCGTCCTTCCTTGACAAGGTAGGGCGACCAGGAGCCATAGTTCTGGATCCGGCCGACCTTGACACCCGGGTCATGGATGTAGATCCAGTTGTCGGGAAAGCCGAACTCGGCGGGGACGACGAGCGCGACGGTGAGGTAATCGCGGTAGCGCAGATCGTTGGCCGCTTCAATGACCTTGGCAGGCGGTGGCGGATCCATGCCCAGCACGAGGGCTGACAGTGGGGTTGAGGAGATCACCTGGTCGGCCGGCACCCGTGTGCGCTCGCCGGTCTTCGATTGGACGGTGACCGCGACCGCGCGTCCGTGCTCATGGTGGATGGTCGTGACGGCGGTGTTCAAGGTGACCGTTCCGCCCATCTTCTCGACCTTGTCACGGCAGGTCTCCCACATCATGCCGGGGCCGTACTTCGGGTAGTGGAACTCCTCGATCAGGCTGGTGATGTCCTTCTGGTTTCGCCTCGGGAGGACCGCGTTGACGATCGCGGAGGACAGCGAGAGGTTCTTCACCCGCTGCGCGGCCCAATCCGCCGGCATCTCACTGACCGGGATTCCCCACAGCTTCTCGGTGTAGGTTTTGAAGAACGTCCGGTACAGTCGCCAGCCGAAGCGCGCGACCAGCCACGCCTCGTAGTTGCTCTGATCCCGCGGCGGACGCAGCCGCGTGCGGGCGTAGGACCCGAGCGCGAGTGCCGCGTGCCCAGGCCCGAGGTTGCGTAGGGCGTTGAGGGCGCGCAGCGGGTAGTCGTAGAGCTTCCCCTGGTAGTAGATCCGGCTCATCCGAGGCCGGAGCAGGAAGTCCTCGGCGGGCAGGATCTCGTGCCACAGCACCTCGACGGCCGCGACCTTGGTGAAGAACCGGTGCCCGCCGATGTCGAATCGCCAGCCGTCGCGCTCGACGGTACGGCTGATCCCGCCGACCACGTCGTCGGCTTCGAACACCGTGACGGCCGCGCCGCGAGCGGCCAGCTGATAGGCGCCTGTCAGGCCAGCCGGCCCGGCACCAATGATCACCGTGTGCGGAACCTGAGTCGACATTAGTTCTCCCACTCTTTCGCTGGGGCGACGAACGGCGCCACCGTGAGACGCATCTGCATAGCTTCTTGGACGGTGTTGCCTAATTTTCGAGATGCCTGAGTCCAGGAGGGTAGCGTGGGTCCGTGGCCATCGACGCAGCGGGTGCCAGCGCCGTCGCGCTGGGCCGAGGCCGGCTGGCCAAACGCGAGGCGATCATGAAAGCCGCGTTCGAGGTCTTCGCGCGGCAGGGTTACATCGCCACCAGCCTCGACGACATCGCGTCGGCCACCCCGGTCTCCCGCCAGACTGTCTACAACCACTTCGGCGACAAGGAGAAGCTCTTCCTCGCAGTCATCGACGAGATGATTACAGCGAACCTCGACGCGCTACGCAACGCGACGAACACATTTCCCGCACGCGTAGAGACTGTCGATGACGCCTCGACCTACCTGCTTGACCTCGCACGACGGATCACAGCGGTCTACGCCAGCCCGACCACCAGCGCGTTGCGCCTAGTTATCCAGACCGAGGCACCCCGCCACCCCCAGCTCCTGGCCTTGTGGCGTTCCCGTGTCACCACACCCGTATGGCCAGCCCTCATCGGCAGCCTTGCCCGCCTCGCTCACGCCGGCGCCCTAAACATCGACGACCCAGCCCGCGCCGCCGGTCAATACCTCGCCCTCATCATCGGGACCTCCTGGCAGATGACAGAACTCGGCACCTTCGCTCTCACCGCGCCCTCCGATCGCGACGCCCCGGAACTCGACACCGCCATCCGAGCCAACGTCGCCCTTTTCATCCGTGCCTATGCACCCATCGCCACTCAGGCCTTTTAGGGCGTGTCTGATGGATGGTGGTCGATGTGGGCGATGATCCAGAAAGTGCCTGCAAGGCGGAGCAGGCCCGGATAGCGGTGTTCTATCCGGACCGACGGCAACGCGGCAGGATGCCTTCCGGGCATTGAGAACAGGGACCCGCACGGACGCGAAGCGTTCGGTGGAGGGCGAAGCGATCGAAGACTCATCAGACTACGCCCTAGCCGTCCTGCTATTGGAAGTCTGTGAGTTCTGCTATTGGCAGAGCAGGGGTGCGGCGCGGCCTGACTTGCGGCCGAGAACGTCAGTGGCCAAGGCGCAGGTTCAGGCTTCTGCCGTCGCAGGTACCGGGACGGCAATGACGGTAAGCCCGTCAATGCTGGCGAAGTCGGCGGGGTTGCAGGTGTATACGGGCAGGTTCTTGGACAGTGCGGTGGCGGCGATCATTGCGTCATACGCTCGGGCCGCAGGCTTGCGACCGGCTTGGCGCAGCGAGGCCGCCACCCGTCCGAACGCTCGTGCCGCCGCGGCGTCGAAGGGGAGCGGATCAAAGTCGGCCTCGGCCTGCTGTACCTGGGCCTGCCTGTTGGCGCGCTCGCAGTCCGTGGCTGCGGCGAGCGCGCCGACCGAGAGTTCGGCCAGCGTGACGGCGGTGATGAGCGGTTCCGCGGGCAGGCTGTCCGGGTCGGGTATGCGTGGCAGATGGATGACCGTGCTGGTGTCGAGCACCCCGTGCAGGTGGCGTACGGCGGGATCGGTCACAGTGCGGGGTCCAGCATGCTGTCGATGTCCTCGCGCAGGAGTACCGGGTCGACACGCGGTAGACCGCGCCAGCGCTCCAGCAGCAGCGCGGCTGACAGCGGGCGGCGTGGCAGGGGCCGGAGTTCGGCGACCGGATGACCGTCCCGGGTCACTGTCAGTGCCTCTCCGTTTGCGACCCGGTCCAGAATCTGGCCGCCATGATTGCGGAGATCTCGAACTGTTACTTCGATCATGAAATTAACGTATCACGCGTGAGACGTCAGCGTTCGGGCGTGGCCAGGATCTTGAAAAGCATAGCGTTGGTGTCGGTGAGCGTCTGGACGTCGACCCGGCGCAGGTATTCTTCTAGCGCGGCCTTGGCCACAAACGTGACCAGGCCCATCACAGCCCACTGGCCCTCGCCCAGCCGGACGCAGAACCCCTCGTCGGTGGCGTGCTCCACGACCAGCGCGACCAGCACGGTCGGCTCATCGACGATCTCGTTGTAAACCGTGGAACTGATGACCAACACCGCCTGGAGTGTCGGTCCGGTGCGGGTGGTCCAGATCTCGCCGCGCCGCGGCGACCTCATTCGGCGGCGCCCGCCAGGTTGGGCAGCCCGGCCGCCGCGAGTGCCCGCTGGTTGGCCTCACCGAAGGCGAGCGCCACCTGGGTGATCGCCGGGTTCGCCCGCATCCAGGCAGCGTGGGCGGCACAGCGCCGGCGCATGTCCTCGGCGTCGAGCACGCGCTCGACCCACGCGTTCATCGACGTGTCCGCTGCCTCGGCATACCGCTTGACCGCCTCGTATGCCTCGTCCGAGAGCCGAAGCGTAATCGTCCGTGTCACGCGTAATATGCTAGCAAGATCTGCTATCAACATCCGTGGCGAGCCGGATACGCCGTCGCGGTGCCCCGCGAAGTCCGCGGTGTTCACGTGCGTCGCCTGCCAGCTCACAGGGGCGTTTCTGTCGCCCATCGGTGCGCGGCTCGCCGTGACATGGTCGGCTACGGTGATGGCGTGGGACTGCATCTGAGCCGGATCGACGAGGCGGACGAGCCGCTGTCGAAGGACCCGCTCGCGTTGTTGATTGTGATGGTGCTGGACCAGCAAATCGGACAAACAGCGAACGATGTTGGGTGATCCGTCCCGATTGGTATGCGGAAAGCGCTCGCACGGACGCGGAGGGTCGCCTACGAGGGGAGACGGTCTCCTCGGCGTGCGCTGTGCCCTCGGCCGTTTGGCGCCGTGGCCGTCGGGTGCCTATGGTGATCCGACTTTCTCCTCGCCGTCCTCCGGGACTGGCGGGGTTTTTTCTAGATCGGGTACGTCATGACCCCGCGAGTCGCGGTCTTCATCGACTACCAGAACGTTCACTTTTCGGCGCGAAGC
>NZ_CAKJTM010000001.1:68956-131379 GCF_917627345.1 Protofrankia sp. CiP3
CGGCGAGTTCGCGGCAGTCCGTGTGTACCGAGGCTGTCCGAGCCCGATCGCCAACCGCTATGTGATTAGTTCTATGGCGCAGCGTGGGCCAGTCGCGGCAATGTATTTGGCGTCACAGGTGAGAAGGACGGCGTCGATCTGTTCGGCCAGTGCGACGTAACCGGCGTCGTATGCGGTCATGTTTTCTCGAAGTTCCCAGACGCGTTGGGCGGTCGGCCCGCCGAGCAGTTCGCGACGGATCGGTAGGCGGATCAGGTTGGCGACGAGATTCGGGGCGTGCTCGGCTAGGCGGCTCGTACGTCTGGCCAGGCCGCGGAGCGCCGAGATGACCTCGATGTCCAGATGGGCGGGGGCGTAAGAGGCGTCGCCGCTGGCCATACGATCCCTCGCGGCCTTGCGCCGTGGGCTGTCATCCCCGGCGAGTAGATCGACGATCACGGACGCGTCAACGACGATCAGCCCCACCGTGCCTCCTGCGCATCACGGACTGCGCGTACGGCGGCGACCGCGTCGTCCGTGGTAAGCCCTACCGAGGCGCGAGCGCTGTCGATGTCGGCGAGTACCTCGTCCATGGTCGGGGTAGTCGCCTCGCGGCTGAGTACGTCGAGCACGTAGGCGTTCAGCGACTGCCGGCGCGCTTTCGCCCGTGCGGTCAGAGTGGCACGTACTCGAGCTGGGAGCGCCCGGATGGTGAGGTTGGTCGTGATCTCTTCGGCAGTAGTCATGACGTCATTCTAACGTCGAAGTCGCGTCTCGGCGACGTCAGCTGTCGATCAGGTGAACAGCATGTGTCGCGCCACCAGCGACGCTGCCGTCGCGATGGCGCGGGACAAACAAGGAACGGATGACGGGCGCCGGGTTGTGCCGGTGGGGTGCCTGCCTAGAGGGTTTCAGCGTGGGCCCAGGGCAGATCTGTGCGGTGGGTGGCCAGGGCGGGCGCCTGGCCACCCACGGGATCGTCACGATCCGAAGCAGGCCGCTGCGCCCCCGGCCGCGAGGATGGTCACCGAACACCACGTAGTGCGCGGATAGTAGGCCTTCATAACGACCGCAGCCGTGGCCGCTCTGTCATCGGAAGGAACGTTCTGGACTGATTCGGCGAACTCGGCGCCGAGCAGATTACGGAACAGCAGAAGGTGCTGGGAGGTCGGGCTGGCGCTGGAGAGCGGTACGAAGGTGACGCCCGGAATGCTGTCGATCGCCGACCGCTGCGCCTCAGTGCCGACCGCGAAGGTGTAGTAGCCGGAGGAATCGAGACTGGTCGCGTCGTCCGCGCGGCAGCCATAGTCGATACTGCCGTCGGGTAGCGTGTTGACGACGACAGGCAGCGGCGGCTTGGCCAGGTTGTCGCACAGCGACCAGTAGCGGATATCGGCGTCGGCGGCCGGCCACGGAGCCGGATCGTCACCCGCCGGTGTTCGGGGGGCCTTGCCGTGCACGACGAGCACCGAGCCGTCGGCTGGCGGCGTCACGCTTGCCGACAGGTAGGCGTTGTCCAGATTCGGGAAAAGGCCGCCGGTGCCCGAGGCGCCGCGCGCGAACTGAGGACTCGCCGCGCTGGCTGTGACGGTTGGCTGGGACGCGACCATATCGGGCCCGGAGTCGGCCGCGGTGCTGGCGCCGCATACCGGCGGCGTGTTCGAGACATCGTCCTGGGTGAAGGTAAGGGTTGGCAGATGGACGTCGGCCGCATTCCCACCGGCCGGAAGGTAGACGCGATAGATGAGGTAGCCGGTCGCGCCCGACGTGGTTTCCGCCGGCGCCAGCGGTAGCGTGTTGCTTTCACCTGCCACCACGTCCTGGGTCAGCGTGACGGTGAAGTTGCCGCCCGGTGCCGCGGTCTGTTGCCACGGATTCACGCTGCCAGCGTCCGGGGCGGTCAGGAAATCGGGGAGCCCGGAGCTGACCCCGTTGGTCGTGAACGGGGCGCGGTTGGAGCTGTACACGGTCAGGGAGGTGTAGCGGGCGTCGGCGTAGGAGCCCGCGACCGTGATCTTAAGACCGTCCTCGACCGTGAACGGCGTCGTCCAGTACACGGCGTCGCTGTCCGGGAGCGCCACGTTGGCAGTAGAGGGCGTTGTCTCCAGCCGCCAGGCGCATGACGGTGTCGACGCCGAAGCCGCGGCGAGGGCCGGCGTGTCGACGGCGAGAGTCGTCGGCGCGGCCAGCATGGCCACGGCAAGCGCCGCTGCGGCGTGGAACCGGCGGCGCTTCCTGCTCCTCGCCACTACGAGCACGTCCAGGCAAGCGAGCCGTCGATGGCCGTCCCCGCGGGGGTCGTCAGGTCGACGGTGGATACGCCGCCAGTCGCGCTGATGCTGGTGGGTACGGCGCCGGCGGGCAGAGTGACGTTGCTGCCATCGGGTTGCGTGAGCTGGAGTGTGAGGACACCGGTGTAGCTGCCGGGGCCGCGGTAGCCGGTCGCGAGGACGTTGAACGAGAGGGTGTAGCCGTCGATGGTGGCGGTACTCGCCGAGGCCGTGTACGTGAGCCGCCCGGCTGAGCAGTCGACCGTGGCGGCCGCCGTCCCGCTGAGGCTGACGGGCTCGGTGATCGAGAGCGTGACCGATCCGTCGCCGGTTTCGGGCGTTGCGGCGCTCGCGGCGCTCGCGGTGGTCGCGAGGCCCGCGGTGACCGCGAGGCTGGCGGCGGCCACGCCAGCCACTCGGACGGCCCGGCCGGGGGATCTCCGGATGCGGTGCTTACCCATGGCGTCTGCTCCTCAGCTCTCGGACCTGCGGCCGTATCCTCACCGGCTGGTGTGTGAGTTCGCCGTCCAGAACGTTCGAGTTCTATGAGCAAGTAAGAGCGTCCGAGGATAGGACTGTCCGGCTCGCGGCTCGCGGCGTCCCGCCCGGCCGCGTTGTCGTCAGTCGGCGCCCAGCACCAGGGCGCCTTCCTCCGCCGCCTTGCCGGACCGGGCGCGGATGAGCCGCTCACTGATCGAACGCCCCATCCTCGGACGCTCTTATTGGCATGGTGCTGGACCAGTAAATCGGACAAACAAGGAACGGATCGCGACGCGGCTCTCGATAAGTATGGAATCGATGACGGAACGTGGGTGCGGTCTGGGTGGCCTGCCGCTGGTAGGTACGCGCGCGATACGCGCCTGACAGGGCTACCATGATCTCCATGGAGCGAGCTGTCCGGCTGACCGCGATCGTCACCCACGAAGGCGACTGGTACGTGGCGCGGGCCCTTGAGGTCGAGGTGGCAAGTCAGGGCCCAAGCGTGGAGGAGTCGCTGGCGAACCTGCGCGAGGCACTGGAGCTGTACTTCGAGGATGAGCCGGTTCCGACGGTCTCCGTTGACGGGCCGATCGTCGCGCCCGTCGACGTCCGCTTGTCAGCGTGACACCCGCGTTCCCCAGAGTCTCAGGTCCGGAGGCTGTCCGGGCATTGCGTCGTGCGGGCTTTGACGAGGTGAGCACAAGAGGCTCGCACTGCAAGCTCCGGCACAAGGCTGCGGCCCGTACCGTGATCGTGCCGCTGCACCGTGAACTGGCGACGGGTACCCTCGCCTCGATCCTTCGCCAGGCCGGTATGGACGCCGAGGAGCTGCGAACTCTGCTCAGCTGAGCGGGGCCGTGGTCAGCCAGCCGATGCTGGGCGTCAGGCCGCACAGCAGTGAGCCCAGCCCAAAAAGGTGGCGAGGCCGGTCGGCACGACCGCGGTGCACCGCCCGGACGCCGACGGTCGGGTGGGACGGGACGCGGCGGCGTCGACTGTGCAGCGACCGGACCAGCGATGCGACGGCTGCCCCGGTCCGGCTACGGTGATGTCGTGGGACTGCATCTGAGTCAGATCGCCGAGGCGGACGAGCTGCTGACGAACGATCCGCTCGCGTTGCTGATCGGGATGGTGCTGGACCAACAGATTCCTCTTGAGCGGGCGTTCGCGGCTCCCTGCGAGCTGGCCCGACGGCTTGGTCGTTCCCTGAACGCGGCGGATCTCGCCAGGGCCGACCCAGACGAACTCGGCGCGGCCTTCTCCCAGCAGCCGGCGCTGCATCGGTTCCCCGGTTCGATGGCCAAGCGGGTGCAGAGCATGTGTCAGCTCATCGTCGACACCTACGACGGCAACGCGGCCCGCGTGTGGACGACCGCGGCCGACGGCAAGGAGCTACTGAGGCGGGTGGCGGCACTGCCGGGTTTCGGTACGCAGAAAGCCAAGATTTTTGTGGCGCTTCTTGGCAAGCAGCTTGGCGTGACGCCGCCAGGCTGGCGGGAGGTGTCCGCGCCGTTCGGGGATGACGGATCGTACCTTTCGATCGCCGACATCATCGACACGGTCACCCGTGACAAGGTTCGTGCCTACAAGAAGGCGATGAAGGCCGCGGCCAAGGCACAGGCGGTCTGAACTCCAGATCAAGACCAATCCTCCGGGCAGCTGCACTCCCGCGCCGACAGGGCAGGGCCGGGACCCCTTGCCTGTTCAACTTGTTGGGACCAGTGAACCTGGTGGAGCGCGGAGGTTCTACGCCGGCTTTGGTGGATGTGAAGAATCGAACGGACGGGCCGGCCGGACGATGGCGCGAGTCAGGTTTGACAGGCTGTACGGGTGCAGGGAATCGTTGCGCTGCCACAGCCCGGTGTCCACCGCTTGACGTTGCCCGACCTGCTCGACGACGTCGAAGCCATGGGTTTCCAGAATCCGCGCCATTGCATCCGGGCTTAAGAAGGTCAACCATGGTTCCCCGTGGGAGGCGGATGCGGGGGCAACGGCGTCGACATAGCCCTGGCCGGCAGCGTCGCGTAGGTTCGCCGGCAGCATGTGCTCTACGACGATTTCTGTGCCGGTCGCGAGACCACCGACCAGCGCCATCGTCTGATCGACGACCTCGATTGGGAGGTACATGGCCACCCCGAGGCAGCTCACAAAGGCCGGGCGGCCCAGATCGAGGCTGGCTGCCTCCAGCGCCTCGAGCAACCGGCCGGTGCGCAGGTCAAACGGAACGAAAGAGACGGTGTCCGGTATGGAAATATCCGCCTTGGCAAGGGCACGCCGCTTCCAGTCCTGACTGAGCGGGTGGTCGATCTCGAATACTCGCAGCCGCTTCCCAAATGTTGAGCGATAAGCAAAGGAGTCCAGGCCGGCGCCCAGAATCACGTACTGGCCGACGCCGCGACGGACGGCGTTTGTCAGACAATCTTCCACGAAGCGAGCTCTGGTCAACACGGTTACCCTGGCGCCGGCCAGTACCAGGTGGGAGCCATGCAACTGGTGGTAGGAGATGAGTTCCGCCGCGTGTTCTCCTAGGAGCGGAGCCGCCAGCGGGTCGGAGAAGATAGTCGGGTCTTTGTCAACTAGGAGATGGGCGGCGCGCGCGGCAGCGGCGGTCAGCGCCGTCCGGCTGGGATATCCGATGTCCACGCGAGTGAAGTTACATGCCGGCCGCAAGGCTACCACAAAATGGAATTTTTTTCAATTATGCAACGGGGTGTGTCGACCCGTGGAGCGGCAGTTCGGTGTCACCCCGCCCAGCCGGCGGGAGACCTGTGCTCCGTTCGGTGAGGAGGGCGGCCTGCGTTCCGTCGCCGGCATCGTCAGCCCGAGACCCGCATCCAGGTCCGTGACTTCAGGTGGTGCTGGATGCGGCGCATTTCTGTGCGTAGCCGGCCGCACTCTGCCACGCGGTAGATGAGCATGTGCGGGGCGGGCGGCCGGATTCTTGACGAGTTGCCGTCCAGCTGCACCCGGTCAGTCGTTTTCAGTCGGCGCAGGGAGATCGAGCTGGAACCAGACGGTCTTACCGGTCCGGGTGGGCCTGGCGCCCCAGCGGGTGGCCAGTTCGGCGACGAGCTGCAGGCCGCGTCCGCCCTCGTCGTCGACGGTGGGATGCAGCAGGCGGGGGACCCGGGTGTCTTCGTCGGAGACCTCGACATAGAGGGCGTGCTGGCCGCGCCGTAGGATCAGTTGACTCGGGGCGCTCGCATACCGGATCGCGTTGGTGACCAATTCGCTGACCAGCAGTTCGACGGTGAAGGCAGCGCCTATGATTCCCCAGCGGCTGAGGGCGCTCAGGACGGCTTCGCGCGCGGCCTTGGCTGCCTGGGGACGCGGGGCGATCGCGGTGGTGGCGGTGGTAGCGGTGGTGGTGGCACGGACGAGTAGCAGCGCGACGTCATCGTCGTAGCCTTCGCCCCGGTCGATGAGGCTGAGCATCCGGTCGGCGGTCCTGCCGAGATCATGCGCCTGTTTCTGTTCGGCGTCACGATTGATGGAGCTGAACATGAGCTCGATTCGTCGACAGCCTTCGTCGATGCCGACGGTGGGGGACTCGACCAGGCCGTCGGTGAAGAGCGCAAGTGTGGTTTCGGCTGCGAACACGTGCCGTGTTTCGGTGTACGTCTGTTCCCCCAGCCCGAGGCCGAGGATCGGATCGCCGTGGCCTTCGAGGCGGCGGACCTTTCCGTCCGGACAGGTGAGGACGGGATCCAGATGGCCCGCGTTGGCAATGCAGATAGTGCCGGTAGCAGGCTCGAAAATCGCATAGATACAGCTGATGAGCGTTTGATCGGGGCCGCTGCCGAGGTTCTGGACGAGGTCGTCGAGGTGGGTGAGGATGTCGGCCGCGGGCAGGTCGAGAGCGGCGAAGGCGCGGACGGCGGAACGGACCTGCCCCATGACGGCCGCGGCCGTGAGGCCCCGGCCCATGACATCACCGATGACCAGCGCGGCCCTGCCCGCAGACAGCGGGATGATGTCGAACCAGTCGCCACCAACTTCAGTACCGGCCGTCCCAGGTTCGTAACGCCAGGCGATATCCAGACCTTCGACAGCAGGGGTTTCGTGCGGCAGCAGGCCGCGTTGCAAAGCGATGGCGGCGGCGCGCTGGCTGGCGTAGGCCCGGGCGTTGGCCACCGCACTGGAGATCCTGCTTCCCAGTTCAGCCGCGGTCTGCACGTCCCAGTCGGTATAACGACGCCGGGACGAGCCGATGCCGAAGTAGACGACCCCGAAGAACTGCCGGCCCACCAGCAGCGGGACCACGATCGCCATGTCGATTGCGATCTGTTTGAAGAAGTCGTGCGGTTCGGGTATTTGGACGCTGCGTATTATTCGTTCTGTTATGTTGAAAAGCACTGGTCGACGCGTGGCGAATGCTCGATGAGCGGGATTATCCTGATCAAGATAGACCAGAGTTCCCACGGTATTGATCGGATTTGGTGAGGCGGAGCGCGGCGTGTTGGCGTGCCTGGCGCCGCGTAGCGCCAGCCTGTCCGGGTGGGTGCCGGTGTCGAGCGTTTCGTCGGCCAGGAGGACCTCGCAGTTGTCGGCGAATTCGGGGACTGCGAGGTCGACGATCGCCGCCAGCGTGTCCGGTAGTTTCAGGGACGCGCCGACCAGCCCGCTGGCTCGGCCCAGCAGGCGAAGCCGCTGTTCCACGGCCTCGCGATCGGCTTCCGCCTGTCGTTGTTCGGTGATGTCGATCACTGCCACGCCGACCGCCGTCGTGGCGCCGCGCCGATCGTGGATCGGATAGTGAGAAACGCTCCATATGTGGCGGTGCGGCCAGCTTGCTGGAGTGCGTCCGGCGATTTCGACATCGAGGATAGGCTTCCCGGTGTCCAGCACCCGCCGGATCACGTCCCATGCCTGAGGGTCCACATCGGGAAGCAGCTCCGAGATCGTCTTGTCTCCGATGTCCGCCATGGACAGACCGTTGAGGGTGCGTATGGTCTTGTTCATGTGACGTATTCGTAGCTCTGTGTCGACAATCAGTAGGCCAATTGGAGCTAGGTCAGTCAGTAGCGCGGCCAGCTCAAGGCTTTCCAGCTCGTCCGATCTTGCTGGTTCACGACGATCCGGGATACCTGTGCGTCGGACCATCAGCGCGTGTGAGCCGAAGAGAAACGAGACGTATCCATGTTGTCACCTTGTGGCCGAGACCGAATACGCCTGGCGTGAACAAATCCATCGTGGTGAGTGACGCGACGAGTTGAAAAGATCAAGAAAGCCGCCCTTCCACCGGTCAGGCATGTGGTTGGCGATGCCCGCTGCCAGCCACGACCAAACGCGGGGGCGAATCGAAATGCGAGGACCAATGCGAGGACCAATGCGAGGGCGGGGCACGCGCTCAGACGGTCACCAGGACGAACACGGGGAACGCACTGACGGCGGCGGCCGTCAGATAGATCGTCGCATGCGCCCACAGTGGCGTCCGGGGCGATGGATCCAGCAGGCGCGAGATGCGGGCGACCAACGGAGTGTCGATCGGCGACCGGGCGCTCTCGGCCACCGGAGCGTTCGTGTCCCCGTTGTCTATCGTGCCGCTGCTGTGGCTGGCACGCGCCGGCCACAGCGTCCGGCATCGTTCAGACAGCTGGTGCTGGGGCACACCGCTGATCGCGACCGCGCCCGCCGGCACCGGGGAGCGGGCGACGCCGAGCCTGGCCAGTGCGCGCGCGAGCGTCTGCCCGCTGGTACGCCGGGCAGCGGCGTCGTCGGCGAGCATCTCGACCAACAGAGACACCGCGGCGGTTGCCTCACGGGCTGGTGACAGAAAGGGGAACGTTTCCTGCCAGGCCACGAAAGGCTGGATGACGAGATCGTGGCGGCTCCGAGCATGAGCTTCCTCGTGCACGAGGACGGCTTCCAGCTCGTCCGCGGCGAGTGCGGTGAGCAGCCCTTTGGAGACGACTACCCGGGTGTGACGCACACCGGGCAGACAGTATGCGACCGCGACCGGATGGTCCAGAACGCGGAGCCGACTACGTCGACAGGCCTGTTCACTGTGGTCGTGACCGGCGAGGTCGACCAGATGGCGGTGACGGCGCCGTTGCCGCAGGGTCCGGGATGTGCATAGGGCGAGTACGCCGAACAGGCGGGCGGCAAGCGCGGATGCCACCGCGAGACCGATCAGGTTGATCCAGCCGAGCCCGGCCAGAGGCTCACCGGCCGCCAGATGGCTGGCATGATCGCGGACACTCACCGGCATGTTCGTCGACAGCGGCGCGAAGGTGAAAGCGATCACCGCTAGCAGCGCGGAGACTCCGCCCGCAAGTCCGACGGCCTGCCACAGCACGATCGCCGACCGCGGGCAGCGGGACGGCCAACGGGCCGCCGCGAGCAGCCGCGGAACCGGCCACGCAAGGGCGCACGCGAACAGGGTGAGAACGGCCGCGGTCGTCATAGCGGGTGAACAGTACCTCTGTCGGCAGGAGGTGGTTCGTCCTGTGGACGCAGTGTGTCCGATCCGTCGTCCTCGGCGCCCGTCGGCCGGGTCAGCGCCCGGCGAAGGATCTCGGCTTCGGCCGGGGACACCGAACCGACGAAGCGGACCAGCGCCGAGCCGCGATCATCGGTGGTGTCGAGGACCGCCAGCATGGCCTCGGCGACAACGGCGTCCCTGCTGCTCGACGCCCGGTAGCGGTGCGCGCGCTCGGCGCGCTCCCGCTGGACGAAACCCTTGCGCTCGAGGCGTTCCAGCACCGTGAGGACGGTGGTGTAGGCAAGGTCGCGTTCGTGGTCGAGGCGGGTCGCTACCTCACGCGCGGTCAGCCAACCGTCTGTATCCCACAGTACGTCCATGACTGACCGCTCAAGGTCACCCAGACGCGCCATGGGTCCACTCTACGACGCGCCAAGAGATGACGTGACCTGATCCATAGATCTCGCGAAGCTGGCCCACGGCCCGACAGAAGCGGCTATGAGGATCACTGGCCATGAAACGGCTGCGGTAGCCGTGACGTGTGGCGGGCCGCTCGGCAGCGGCCGGGAATGACAGCCAACTGATGGTCGGCTTCTTCGACGTCACGATCGGTAAGTTCCGCCTGGATGCGTCGACCGGCGGTATCGAGATGGATCGTGGCCAGGCCGAACATCCGCTGTAGTGGTCCCTGGACCCGGCGGATGCTCTGGACTTTTTCCAACGGGACCCATCGTGTGACCCGGCGTACCCGACCGTTGGTCGTTACGATGCAGGTCTTGCTGTCTCCCCAGGCGAGGTAGCGATAGCGCAGTGGAGCCTTCCACCGGGCGCGGGCCGGGGCGCGCCGATCGGCGGTGGGCGCCGTGGGAATGAGCTGGGACAGTAAGAACGCGGCTTGGCCATGGTCCCCGACCGGCAGCACAGCCCGCAGCTGGCGTCCCTCGGGCCTGTTCTCGTTCCTGACCCGCCGGCCCGCCACCTCGACCTCGAGGCGGCACCAGCGCAATGGTCGCCACAGGAGCGGTTCGACCAGCTGGACCGCTTGGACACGGCCGAACGGGATCGTCTCCGTGGCGGTCTGGATCGCGCCCGAGCGTAGATGGAGGCCGTCGGCGGCGACGGAGACGGTGAGCTCGAAGCCGCCGTTGAAACGCCGCCAAGCTGCGGTGAGCATCCCGATCAGGAGACCCACGGCACCCCCCAGAGCGCCGACGGCCGCCGGGATCGCTGTCGCGACCGCGGCGAAGACGACGGTCGCGCCTATCGTGACGACTCCCTGGCCGCTCAGCAGTATGGAGGTGATCAGCCGCCGGGTGGACAGCGCCACCAGCAGCTGTTCCGGGGGCGGCGGTGAATCCTCGGCGACCCCGTGCGCGAGGGCCAGCAGGCGTGCCCGCAGGATCTCCGCGTCCGCCTTGCGTAGACAGGCCAGCCGGCCGGTGGAGCCACCGGATGCCGCCATCCGCAGGTGGAGTTCGGCGAGGCCTAACATCCGCGCCAGCCCGGATTCCACCAGGTCGATCGCCTGGATCTGGGATAGCGGGTACCGCTGCGAGCTGCGGCGCAGCAACCCTGTCTCGATTCGCAGCGTGCCGTTGTCAACCTGCCACCGGGTGACCAGCCACGAGATCACCCCGATGATGACGACCACGGCGACAACCGCGAGATCCCAGTAGCGTCCTTGCCCGCCGCTGTCCTGTTGGTGGGTTACGGCGCCGGACAGCAGGAGAGTCGCCACCACCACGAGGTGGCGACCGGCCCGTACCAGCGGTGACAGAGGGTGCAGACGGCGCCATCCGCCGGCAAGTCCCGCGATGGGTTGGCCGTCGCTCCGCTCACCGGCCTGTTCACCGGCCTGTTCACCGGCCGGTCCGGCCGTCGCGGACGCTTCTGCCCTGGACGGCCCCGCCGCCGACCGTTGTATCGCCGTTGCGTCCATGGCGGAGTGCTCGTCGGCGCTGTTCACAGCCCGGCTGCTTTGGCTTCGCCCAGAGCGGCCAGCGCGTCACGAAGCCGGGCCGCCTCGGCCGCGAGGAGTCCCGGGATTCTGGCGTCACTCGCTGCGGCAGCGGTGTGCATGCGTACGGTAGCGAGCCCGAACATGCGCTCAACGGGCCCAGCGGTGACGTCGACGAACTGCATCCTGCCGTAGGGAATCACGGAAAGTCTGCGAATCATGACACCCCGTCGAACGAGGAGGTCGTCCTCGCGTTCGGCATAGGCCCAGGCCCTGATCCGGTGATGGAGAAGCCGTTCCCAGGCCAGCGCCACCGCGGCGATCACCAGAGCGAGTAGTCCGCCGAGTCCCGCTGAGCCCATGAATGCGCCCAGCAGGCCGACGGTCGTGATCGTCGGAGCGGCGATGAGAGCCAGCTGGATCCGGCGCATGACCAGCAGGCGCGTTGACGGGGCTGTCCAGTCCTGGGCGTCGTTCATGTGATCCGTTCGCTGGGGCTGTCAGCCCGTTGCCGTGGGATATCCGCTTCGCGGTCAGCGGCTCGGAGCCGTGGGCACGGTGCTGGGGTAAGCGTGACAGAACAGGATGTCATCTGCTGTTTTGTCCCATCTTCGTGCTGCGGTGCCCGCTCGGTACGCACTTCCCGGGTGCATACGATACATATATTTTACGCAATGTAGAAATTTTATAGAGTAAAAAAGATCTTTTTTGCATTTTAAGATCATGGTTTGTTGTGATTAGGATGATTTTATCCTGTGCTGGTGTTGTTGTCCGGAGTCCTCGCGGGCCCGGAGCCCTCGGCTGGTGACGCCCGCTGTCAGGATCTGGGCGGGCAGCATGCGGAGCCGGCCGTCAGGACGTGCGGTTCGCCTGGACGGCTACGGTCGCCAGATGGGTGTGCGTGGGGATGAGCGGACCGCGGTACCGATCGAGGCCGACCGGTCAGCCGCTGGCGCCGGTGGCCTGGGCGGGATCGGCCGGCCGTTGTCCCGGCGGCTGCTCGTAGCCGAGGTGTGGCTCGTCCTCGGTGTCTCGCTGGGAGCCTCCGCGCTGTGGGCCGCCGTCCGTTACATCGGTGACCTGACCGCGCCTGTGCCGCTTCGTCGGCAGGTTGCCGAGCTGAACTCGTCGGCGGCTCCGGGACGTCCGTGGCTCGATCTCGCATTGCAACTGGTCGGTATCGCAACCGCGCTGGTACCCGCGCTGTTGGCGCTGAACCTGCTCGCGCGTGACGGCGGCGGCCCGTCCGCCATCGGGCTTGACTGTCGCCGGCCCGGCCGCGACGTCGGCTTCGGGGCCGGGCTCGCCGCCATGGTCGGCGGTACCGGGCTCGGGCTGTACCTGCTCGCCTGGCACTCGGGCGTGAACCTGACCGTGGTCCCCACAAGCCTGCCGGCTGTGTGGTGGCGCGTCCCCGTCCTGCTGGCGTCGGCGGTGGAGAACGCGCTGCTCGAGGAGGTCGTTGTGGTCGGCTACCTGTTGACCCGATTGCGCCGGTTTGGCTGGAACGACCGGACAGCGCTCGCCACGAGCGCTGTCCTGCGTGGCTCATACCATCTGTATCAGGGTTTCGGTGGTTTTGTCTCTAATTTGCTCATGGGCCTGCTTTTCGGTCGGATCTATCAACGTCACGGGCGGATCGGTCCACTTGTCGTAGCTCATTCCCTGATCGATTCAGTTGCTTTTGTCGGTTATGTGATTTTGGTCGGCAAGGTGTCCTGGCTCCCCCAGCCGTGATCTTGTTGGGCGCGGGCGTTGGGGTGGGCATCGAAGCAGGCATCGCGGCAGGTGGCGAAGCGGGCATCGGAGCGCCAAGGTGGTTAACATTCGTTGAACAACAGTTATCTTTTTGCTGTTTATTGTGTGTGATTGGCGTGACTGAATTGTCGCCGGTAGCGAGATTATTGCCATCCGTCGATGGCGGCGCTTCGGTCGGATGTGATGAAAGGGCACGGCATGGGCGGTGAACTGAGGGAAGTCGAACGTAAGTTCGCGGTTGATCCAGCCTTCGCGCTTCCCGCGCTGGATCAGCTGCAAGGTGTCACTAGCGTTACCGAGCCGGAAACGGTCACCCTGGAAGCGGTCTACTATGACTCCGACGATTTTCGGCTGGCCAACAGTAAGATCACATTCCGGCGGCGGACCGGAGGGCACGACGAGGGCTGGCACCTGAAGCTGCCGATCAAAGCCGGTGAGCGTACCGAGATCCAGCGCCCTCTTTACCCGGTTGCGGACGGCGTCGACGGGGCGAACGATCCAGCCGGGAGGAGCGGCCAGCTGCCGGTTGTGGCTGATCCAGTACCAGAAGTGTCTGCCGCCGCTCACGCCGCCGCCGGACCAGCCAACGGCTGGGCGGACAGCGCTCCGCCCGCCGAGCTGGTGGAGCTGGTATCCGTCCACCTGCGTGGTGCGCCGCTGCAACCGGTGGCGCGGCTGGTCACGAGCCGTACAGCGATCCGCCTTCGCAATGCCGCCGGAGCTGATCTCGCCGAGGTGGTTGACGACTGCGTCAGCTCCCAGACTCTCAGCGGGAACACCGCGCGCCCACGGCGCCGTGCGTGGCGCGAGATCGAGGTCGAACGTGTCGGTGCTGGTGAGAACAGCCTGCTGGACAGGGTCGGCGCTACCCTGTCCGCGGCTGGCGCGTCCCAGGCCGTGGAGCCGTCCAAACTCGCGCGGGCGCTGGGGCCGACGCTGGCGAACCAACGGCGATCCGCGGCGCAGCAGTCCCGGGGCAGGCTGAGGCCGAAGTCGCCGGCCGGCGAGGTGGTTCGGGCCTACCTGGCGGCCCAGGTGGAGGTGCTGCTCGCCACCGATCCCCGCGTCCGCCTGGACGTACCGGATGCCGTGCACAAGATGCGGGTGGCGACCCGCCGGTTTCGCAGCACGCTGCGTACCTTCGCGCCGATGTTCGACCCGGCGGTCGTCACCCACCTGGACGGGGAGCTACGCGATCTGGCCGGTGCGCTGTCCGCGGCCCGCGACTGCGAGGTGATGGTCGAGTACTTCGACGGGCGGATGGCCGAACTGCCCGGTGAGCTGGTACGCGGTCCGGTCGTCGAGACGATTGACAGCCAGCTGCTCGCGGGCCGGGCTGAGGCTCGCGGCGAGACCTTGGCGATGCTGCGCAGCGAGCGTTACCTGACGCTCATCGCTGATCTACAGGCGATGGTTGCCGGACCGCTGCGTGGCCCGGCAGCGCAGCCAGCGCGTATCGCCGTCCCGCAGCTGATCGGACGCGCCGATCGTCGGCTGACTCGCAAGGTTGCCGCGGCCCTGGCCACGCCGTCCGGGCATGAGCGGGACATCCAGCTGCACAGCGCCCGCAAGCAGGCGAAGCGCTTGCGATACGCGGCCGAGACCGCCGTACCGCTCTTCGGATCCGACGCGGTGGAGCTCGCCAGGCTGGCCGAGCAGATCCAGGAACTGCTCGGCACGCATCAGGATGCCACCGTCGCACAAGGGCTGCTTCGTGCGTGGGGCACGGCGGCCGCGGATGCCGGCAAGCCGACCGCGTTCACGCTTGGGCTGTTGTTGGGCCTGGAGGAATGCCGTGCGCGGACCGCGGAACGGGATTTCGTCGACTTCTGGCCGGAGGCATCCCGGCGGCGGCACCGCCGCTGGTTGGGTTGATCTGTACGTTCTACGGCGTGTTTCGGAAGCCGTCGTTCGATCAGGGAGCTGCGGCCAGGGGCCGCCTGGACGCGGCGAGCCAGACAGATGACCTTCGAAACAGGCCCTAAGAGCGCCCGGCAATAGGGGTGTGGATCAAGGAGCGGGACTGGGGTGCGTGCATCGCAAGGCGGAGGAGGGAGTCACCCTGGTCCTTGGGTGTCGACCGACGACAACACAGCGAGGTGCGTGCCCCAGCCCCGCGACGCCGCGTCCCTGTTGCCGGTCGCTCTAATGGTCGTAGAAGCCATGTGATCGGTCGTTGCCGACCCACCGTGCCGGCAGTTCCGTCAGCTGCCGGACCCGGTCCCGGTCAGTGGGGGTGACCGGGGTCTGCAGCAGGATGGTCGCATCCGGGTCGTCAGTGGGACGGAACAATGAGATGATCATGAGGATCTCCCCGACGGTCGCGGTGGCGACCGTAACCTTCCGGCTGGTGAACTCGTGTGCCGACCGGTTTTCCCACCACTGCTTCAGGTCAGGCTTGTCGGCCTCGAGCAGCATGAATATCTCCTGGACACGTTCGTCCTGGAAATCGCCGTCGGCGCGCGAGCGGAACTGCGCGAGCACAGCCTTGGTCACGGCTTCCCACTCATGCAGCGTGCTGCCGAGCAGCCGGCTGGTGACCATCAGATACAGGAGGTTCCGGCGCCGATCGTCGACGAGGCCGGGGTCCGTCCACAGCGCCGCATAGGCGTTGTTCCAGCCGATGATATCGAAGCTGTGGTCCAGAAGCAGCGCGGGGCTGGTCGGCCAACTGTCCAGAACGGGTTGGAGCAGCCGCGCCACAGCATGGCGTTGATCGTGGGTGTGCCGCGCCCGGCGCGGCGGGGCGTGCAGGCCCGCGAGTGCCAAAGCATGTCGTCGAGCATGATCGTCCAACCGCAGAGTGCGCGCCACAGCTTCGACGACCGGTCGGGAAGCCGCCACCCGTCCTTGCTCGAGCCAGGTGTACCAGGCGAGCCCCAGGCCGGACAGCTGTGCAACTTCCTCTCGCGGCAGCCCGGGTATTCGTTCACGGTGGGCCTGCAGGAACTTACCGAGTTCGCGTTGCTGGGACTCCCGTTGGACGCCGCTGCTCGCCGTGTTGCCTATCGCACCGTGCGCTGTACTGTCTGTCATGGCTAACCGTCCTGTCGGTTATCGCCCGGACACTTTTCGCAAGACCCGGCGGCGGGGGAAGCCATGAGGCACCCGCGGGCGGAGCGATGGCCACCTGTCCGTCGACGGGGCAGGTGCCGTTGACCTGGCAGCTGGCTTTTACGGGACACCTGTCGATGTTGACATCATCAGGACCGCCGCTTACCGGCATTCAGCACAGTGCGACCTTGCCCTCCCCGGTTGGCCGGACTTCGGCCGCGGGTCCCTGACCACTTGAGTGCCCGGCAATAGAGGATGCGGCATTGCGGGGCTGGGGTGCGCACCTCGCGTCAGCGCTGCCCATCCGTCGCGGTGCGATGCACAGGTACCCCGGCTCCTCGGTCGCTCCCCACGGCCTCCAGCGCATCCCTCTGTCGCCGCGCGATGCACGCACCTCAATCCCGTTCCTTGATCCACATTCCTGTTGTCGGGCATTCGTAGCGTGTATTTGAGATCGTCATTCCGACATACTGATCAAAAGCCCGGCCCCGGACAGGCTCTCACACAGTTCTGACATTTCTCTGACGAAAGACACACGGCGCCCCGGCAGGGTGACGGTGTCGCGGACCACGGTGGCCGCGTTCAACGGAGGTGACGACGTGAGGATATCAATGGCGACGAAGCTCGCCGCGATGGCGGGCGCCGCGGTCATCGCGGCCGGTAGCGCCGCGACCGTGGCACTGGCCGACTCGGGAGGGCCCGTCACACCGACCGCGAATGCCACGACTGCCACCGCCGACCCGATCTCGGAGGTGGCGTCTGATGTTCGAGGCCATCGCGCCTGGCTCGCGGACAAAGGCGTGCATGGGGAGTTCGTGGCGCGGACGGCGGACGGATTCAAGACGTTCGAGGTGCAGAAGGGGACCGTGACGGCGGTGTCCGGCTCGTCGTTGACCGTCCGCAGCGATGACGGATACACCGTCTCCTACTCGGTCACGGATAGCACGATTGTGCGCCGAGGTAAGAACAAAGTGGATATATCGACGGTGAAGGCCGGGGAGAAGATCGTGATCGGCGCCCGTGTCGACGGCCAGACACGGACAGCGCTCCGCGTGATCGTGCAGGTCAGCTGAGCCGTTTTTTAGGGGAGAGAGCGGTGGCATCTGGCTGACTGGTGGTGAGCGGCCAGTCGTTCTTAGCCCGCCTTCGGTGGCCACGCCGGTCCCGGCGTGGCCACCGAGCCGTGCCGCGAGTGCCGTGGCCGGGTCAGGCGGAGCAGGACCAGCTGATCGAGCCGGCCAGGGTGCGGCCCGCCGCAGTCTGGCCGGTGAATGACAGCGAACCGCCCGAAGAGGTGATCGTCGCAGTGGTCGCGATGGCCTCCACCGCGTACGGGCCGTCCGTGGATGAGCCGACGGAAACGGTGACCACAGCCGGGTAGGAGCCGGCTCCGTGGTAGGCGGCGATCCGAACGGTCGCTGTAACGGTGTACCCATGAATGACGCCGCTGGCGGATTCCACGTAGCGCCGGCCTGTGTCGCAGCTGACGGTTGTGTCCACGTGACCGGCGACTGTGATTGGCGATGTGATCGACACTGTCAGAGATCCCGGCCCGCCGACGCCGCGTCCGGCGGACGTACCACCCGTCGCCGGAGCGGTTGCCACGGGCGCGGTTGCCACGGGCGCGGCTGCCGTCACCGATGACGAGGTGCTGGAGGCCTGTGTGGTCGCCGCGGACACGGCCGTGCCGGCGGTACGGGCACCGGGTTGGCATGCGGACAGCGGAAGAACTGCCATGCCGGCGAGGAGCATGACGGCCATCCGGGATCGGCTGGCGTGATGACGGTTCATCGTTCGACACCTCGTATCGGAGCGGGACAGCGGGTGCTGCTCTCAGCTCCGGAGCCTGCCCGGCCTTTATGAGAGCCGGATGTATGAACAGACGGTTCGGCTCGAATGGAACTCATATGTTCGTCCGGTGTGATTGCGACCCGCGGGGCGCGCGGAGGGCATGGGAGGGACATGAGCGAGAACGGGAGCCGTGATTCGCGGTCGATGCGGGTCCTGGTCGTGGATGATGAGGCGAACATCGTCGATCTTGTTCGTATGTCTCTGCGCTTCCACGGCTTTGACGTGGTCACCGCAGCTTCCGGCCGGGAGGCGATGGCCGCTGTCACCGAGATGGCACCGGATCTTGTGGTGCTTGACGTGGGGCTGCCCGACACCGACGGTTTCGAGGTCTGCCGTCGACTGCGTGACGCTGGAGCCGAGACCCCGGTGATTTTTTTGACCGCTCGTGATCGCCATACCGACAAGGTCGCTGGTCTGACCTACGGCGGCGACGACTACGTGACCAAGCCCTTTTCCATCGATGAACTGATAGCCCGGGTGCGCGCGGTGCTCCGGCGGGCACGGCGCGACCAGCCACCGCTGGCCGCACAGGTACTGGCCTTCGCCGATCTCGTCCTGAACGAGGACAGCCACGAGGTGGCCCGGGGCGGTCATCCGCTGGAGTTGTCGCCCACCGAGTTCAAACTGCTGCGATATTTGTTGGCGAACCCGCGCCGGGTATTGTCACGTGCCCAGATCCTCGACGCGGTCTGGAATTACGACTTCGACGGTGGCCATACCATCGTCGACCAGTATGTGAGCTACCTACGGCGTAAGCTTGCGCCGCACGGGCCGCCGCTGATCCATACCCAGCGTGGCTTCGGCTATGTGCTGCGGGAGCCTGGCGCACAGCTCTGACCGTATCGATACATGATGATTGTCGTGTCTGGTCAAAGGCCGCGCGATGCTGGTTTTTCGCGCGGCCGGCGACCTTGGTTTGGGTGTCTGGTCAAAGGCCGCGCGGTGCTGGTTTTCGCGTGGCCTTTGACCCCGGTGAGTTATCCGGTCGGTCGGGATGGCCCGGTGCCGGCTCCGAGACGATCGATGCCCAGCTCGATGTCATCGATGTCCTCCGCGGTCAGCGCGAGGGTGGCGGCCGTGATCCATCCATTGACCTGGCTTGGTCTGCGCGCGCCGACGATCGCCGCGGTCACACCGTCGAACGCGAGGGTCCAGGCGACGGCTACCGAGGCGACGGTCGTGTTGTGCCTTTTTGCCACCGTTCGCAGGATGTCAGCGAGAGCGAGGTTGCTGTGCAGCGCCTCGCCGGTGAAGTCCGGTGAGGCGCGCCGCCAGTCGTCGGCCGGGAGGTCGGCCGATCGCTGCGCTGACCATGCCCCGCTGAGCAGCCCCGACTGCATCGGGCTGTAGACGATTACCCCGATGTTGTGCTTGGCGCAGTATGGCAAGATGTCTGCGGCCACGGTCCGCTTGATTGCTGAGAACGGTGGCTGGAGAACATCAACCCCGCCCGCGGATGCGGCACGCTCGAGCAGGTCAACGTTGAAGTTGGACACGCCCACCGACCGGATCTTTCCTTCCGCGCGCAGTTCGTGCAGTGTCGCGACGGAATCCTCGATCGGTGTGCCGTCCTTCGGCGGCCAGTGCAGTTGGTAAAGATCGATTCTTTCGATCTTCAGTCGTCGCAGGGAGGCGTTGACCTCACGGCGGATCGACTCGGGCGAGCCCACTCTGGCGGGCAGCAGATCATGATCTGATTTCCAGGTCATGCCGCACTTTGTGAACACGTATGGCCGGTCGGCTTCGCCGATGTCCGCGAGCGCCCGTGCCACGACCTCCTCGGAGTGCCCGCGGCCGTATACAGCCGCTGTGTCGATCCAGTTCACGCCGTGCTCGACGGCATGCCGAATGGCGGCCACCGATTCATCGTCGTCCTGGGCGCCCCATCCGAATGCGTGCTCCGCACCGCCGATCGCCCAGGCGCCGAAGCCAACCCGGGTGATGTTCAAACCGGTCGGGCCCAAGAGCATTGTAGGAAGGGTCATGGTCAGTGTGTACCCCCATGCGAGACTCCGGATCTGGGCGGAACGAGGACTCCTGGGATCCAGGCGGCTGGCTCCGACCGGACCGTACCGGCTTCTCCAGCATGAAAGCATTCACGCGACCGGAAGTCCCGTGGTCAGTAATGTCAGTAATGTCATGTTCGTCCTGTTGACATTCCTGAAGATGAGCGACCGCCGCCCGGCCGCCATGGCCGGTGCGCGGGAATGCCGTCTGCTCGCAGGCGGTCCGGGCGCGTCGTCCGCGGGCGTTGGACAGCCCGGGTCATTGGATGGTCGCACGGTGATCTGGCAGTGAAATACGCACCATGATTTTTACTATGAGTAGTCACATTAGTGGTACGGGTTATCTGCCGGCTGACAGGCGGGATGCCCGCGCCAATGAGTACGCGGCCGGGCCGCATAGGAACGCCCAGGCCGATCCCGGGGGTGTCAGCCGCCTCGGGGGGCTGGTGGCCACGATCAGCTCCCTGGAGGCGTTGACCATGGGCAGTTCTGGTGGCACGCCCTGACGGTGGCCGGCCGCGGCGCCCCGTCGGCGCGGACGATGGAGGTGCCCGCGACCGGTAGTCGCGGTGGGTTACCTCGGGCGATGCGCCGCCATCCGCTACGTGAGGTATGTAGTGGACTTCCTTCCCCGGAGACCTCCCGTGATGGCCTGTAGCCGTGTAGCGTCTTCCATGGCCAAGTTCGGCGGTTGGCGTCTACAAGGGACGCGGACGGCGAACACTGTCGTGGGAGCGCCAAAATCTCACTTCAGACGGTCCGGGGCCCGCGCGGTGTGGGTCCTGACTGCACCAGCAGGGAGAACGGCACGTGGCTCAGGGCACGGTTAAGTGGTTCAACTCGGAGAAGGGCTTCGGCTTCATCTCCGTGGACGGCGGCGGTTCGGATGTCTTCGTCCACTACAGCGCGATTGACATGGACGGGTACAAGAGCCTGGAAGAAGGGCAGCGGGTCGAGTTCCAAGTGACCCAAGGACAGAAGGGTCCACAGGCTGACGCCGTTCGGGTCGTCTGAGCCACGAGGGACGTAACTCCACAGTCGTAGGGCGAGGGTCCGCCATCCCCAGCTGAGGAGGCGGACCTTCGTTATCTGTCGGCGGTGGGCGACACGTTCGGATTCATAACACATCGCGTTTCTTTTTCGTCTTGTTTCTTTTCTGGTAGATTGCGTGTTCCCGTATAGCGGCTGACGTGCGCCCGAACATGTCGGCTCCGCCAGCTGCGATCTTTTTGTTGAATAGGAGCACCCGGCAACAGAGGACCGCGGCGTCGCGAGGCTGGGGCATACCCCTCGTCGCGCTGTCGGATTTTTGCCGAGCGTATCCACCGAATGGAACGCTCGTAGCAAAATTTCCGTCAACCATGCCGAGGCCGGGGGACTATCGACCGCGGGACACCAGGAGCTCGGCGATCTGAAGGGTGTTCAAGGCCGCACCCTTGCGGAGGTTGTCGCCACAGACGAACATGGCGAGCTCACACGGGTCGTCGGGCGATTGCCTGATCCGCCCGACCCAGGTCGGATCGGTACCGACGACATCTGCCGGCGTTGGGAAATCCCCTGCGGCCGGGTCGTCCAGGACCGCCACACCTGGCGCCGCGCGCAGGACGGCTCGTGCCTCATCCGCCGTTACCGGACGCGCGAACCACGCGTGTACCGCCACCGCGTGGGTCGTCACGACCGGTACCCGGACACAGGTCGCGGATACCCTGAGGCCGGGGAGCCCGAGGATTTTCCGTGACTCGTTTCGGATCTTTATTTCCTCGGACGACCAGCCGCCGTCCTTGTATGAACCGGCCCACGGCACCACGTTCAGCGCGAGCGGCGCGGGGAACGGGCCGAGCCCGTTCTCCCCGATCGCCTTGCGGACGTCTCCGGCACTCTGTCCGAGTCTGAGCTCGATCTCGCCACCCGCGTCGGCGGGCAGGCTGGCCGCGTCGGCCGGCATGTTGCGGCGGGTGAGCCCGGCATCGAGGACGACCGCAAGCTGGGCGTACAGCGTGTCGATACCGGCTTGGCCCGCTCCGCTCGCTGCCTGGTAGGAGGTCGCCACCAGGGACTCCAGCCCGAACACCCGGTGTAGCGCGCCAACCGCGACGATCATTGACAGCGTCGTGCAGTTCGGGTTGGCGATGATCCCACGAGGTCGCCTCGCCGCAGCCTGCGCGTTCACCTCGGGGACGACGAGCGGGACGTCGGCATCCATCCGGAAAGCGCCCGAGTTGTCGACCACGGTAGCCCCACGGGACGCGGCGACCGGTGCCCACTCCTTGGAAACCTCATCCGGAACGTCGAACATCGCGATGTCGACGCCGTCGAAGACCTCGGGAGCCAGCGCAAGCACCTCGACGTCCCTGCCGCGTAGCCGCAGTTTCCGCCCAGCGGACCGGGCGGAAGCGATCAAGCGGATCTCTCCCCAGATGTTCGGGCGTTCCGCCAGTAGCGACAGCATCACGGTGCCGACCGCGCCGGTCGCGCCGACTACAGCGAGTGTCGGGCGGTGGGCGGCAGTTTGTGTCGTCATCGGCCGGTGCCCGCGTACACGACGGCCTGGCCGTTGGGATCGGAGAGGTCGAAGGCACTGTGGACGGCCCGGACGGCTACGGGCAGGTCGGTGTCGCGGATGACGACCGAGATCCGGATCTCGGAGGTTGAGATGATCTCTACATTGACCCCGGCGTCCGCAAGCGCGCCGAAAAAACGGGCTGACACCCCTGGATGCGACTTCATCCCGGCGCCGATCAGGGAGAGTTTGCCGATGTGATCGTCGTACAGGGTCCGTTCGAAGCCAATCTGGCCACGGACCTTCGTCAGCGCGGTCAGCGCGGTACGGCCGTCGGCTTTCGGGAGGGTGAAGGAGATGTCGGTCCGCCCGGTGCCGGCGACCGAACCGACCTGCACGATCATATCGAGGTTGACGTCCGCGTCAGCGACGGCTCGGAAGACGGCAGCGGCGACGCCGGGCTTGTCCGGGCAGCCGGCCACGGTCACCTTCGCCTCGCTCTGGTCGTGTGCGACTCCGCGGATGATGGCCTGTTCCACGAGATCTGCCTCCGGAATCTCGGTGACCCACGTACCCGGCTTCGAGGAGAACGAGGAACGGACGTGGACGGGGACGGTGTAGCGGCGGGCGTACTCGACGCACCGAAGCATGAGCACTTTGGCGCCGCAGGCCGCCATCTCCATCATTTCCTCATATGAGATGCGCTCGATGCGGCGTGCGTCCGGCACGATACGCGGGTCGGCGGTGAAAACGCCGTCCACATCGGTGTATATTTCGCAGAAATCAGCCCGCAAGGCGGCCGCGAGGGCCACAGCGGTCGTGTCCGACCCACCTCGACCGAGTGTCGTCACGTCCTTCGTATCCTGGCTGACACCCTGGAAACCGGCGACGATCGCGATCGCACCTGAGTCCAGAGCGTCACGGATGCGTCCCGGTGTGACATCGATGATGCGGGCCTTGCCATGCGCCGAAGTAGTGATCACTCCTGCCTGGGAGCCCGTGAACGACCGTGCCTCGGCGCCCAGGTTCGAGATCGCCATGGCCAGCAGCGCCATCGAGATGCGTTCACCGGCGGTGAGCAGCATGTCGAGCTCTCGGGCCGGCGGTACCGGCGTGATCTGTTCGGCGAGTTCCAGCAGGTCATCGGTCGTGTCACCCATCGCGCTCACCACGACCACCACATCGTCGCCGGAACGGCGCTGAGACACGATCCGTTCGGCGACCCGTTTGATCCGGTTGGCATCCGAGACGGAGGAACCGCCGAACTTCGTCACCACAACCGCCATGGGGCCCAGGCTACTTGGCACTCAGGGGACGGAGAAGAGCTGCGGTCACGGTGCTTTCGGGTGGGCGATCAGATTGCCCCAACGGAGCGGGCGGTCGTCTTGCCCGCGCTGGGGAACGAAGCGTTGTCGCCATAGCGTCTACTATCATATTTTTTTGATTTTGAAAATAGTTTTTTGGAATTTTCAAAAAAATTAAGCATTCGATAATAGAGGTTTAGATCAAGGAGCGGGGTTGGGGCGCGTGCATCGCGCGGCGTATGGCCGGGGAGCGATGACGCGAGGCGCGGGCCCCAGCCTCGCGGCGCCGCTTCCTGCCCGGACGCCCCGCTGTCGGAGGCCTCTTAACCGCTATTTTGCGTGGGGCGTAATGATGCGTGCGGTGGGACATGTGTGGGTTACGCGTGGGTCATGCGTGAGATGGCTTGCCTGGCGCTGTTTCACCGAGTGTTCCAGTGGTGGCACGGCGCTGCTGGTTGGTCACATTTTTATGATGTGGGTTGAAGTGGGTTCTTCGTTGGTTTGTCAACCGATAATCATTAATTTTTCTTTCATGCATATGATGCTGCTATTACGGATGGTGGCTGATGTTCGCGCATCGTGGGGGCCCATGAGGATGCGGGCCGGTTCACCGCTATGCTCCTTTCGTCCTACTTGGGGGGGACACCAAGATTGGGACCTACGAAAGGCTTAGAGAGCCAGTGATGATCAACTGCAGTGCCCGGTGGAGTCCCGTGGCAAGCACCGAGGCACTAGGCGTGGGCCCTCGAGGCGCCTCTCCGCTGGGCGACGCGGCCGAGTGCTCCCAGGAGCGCCGTGCCGGGCGCCACTCGGCTGCCAGCCGGCTACCAGCCACCGTGGTGTTGTCCGCTGTTCTTCTGACCGGTGGGCTTGCCGCGTGCAAGCCAGCCGATTCGAGCCTGACGCAACCCGCCCATAGCACGGCGGCCCCCGCGGGAAACGAGGCACCGATCCAGACGCCCACGGCTCCCACGGCTACCGGGAGCATGCTGTCTGCCGGGTCGGTTGTTTCGTCTCCGGCAGCCACAGCGACCACCCAGGCCCCAGCGCCTGCCGCCGCCGCATCGGCCTTGCCAGCCCTGATTGCCGGGCTGCCGGTGCCGCCGGTGCCGTTGCGTCAGGTCGGGGTGTCGACCGCCCAGCAGTTGACCGCCGCGCTCGCGGACGCCAAGCCAGGGGATCTCATCCAGCTCGCGGACGGGCAGTACAGCGGGCACTTCGTCGCCAACCGGGCAGCGACCGCGAAGACCCCGATTACGGTGCGTGGTTCACGCAACGCAGTGCTTGATGGTGGGTCGATCAACAGTGGCTATGTCTTCCACCTTGACAACGCCGATTACTGGCGCTTGGAGGGTTTCACGATCCAGGACGGCCAGAAGGGGGTGATGACCGACCAGACCAGCGGGGCGGTCATCACCGGACTGCTGGTGCGGAACATCGGTGACGAGGGCATCCACCTGCGGAACTTCTCGACTGACAACATCGTCGCCGGGTCGACGGTCAGCGGTACCGGACGCAAGGATCCCGGCTTCGGCGAGGGCATCTACATCGGCTCGGCCGAGTCGAACTGGGCAAAGTTCAGCGGTGGGAAGCCGGACAACTCCGACCGTAACCAGATTATCGGTAACGCGATCAACGGAGTGACCGCGGAGGCGGTTGACATCAAGGAAGCCACAGCCAATGGCGTCCTGCGGAACAACACCTTCGACGGCTCCGCCATCACGGGTGACAACTACGCGGATTCGTGGGTCGACGTGAAGGGCAACAGCTGGCTCATCGAGGGCAACGTCGGTGTCAACAGCCCGAAGGATGGTATCCAGACCCATGTCGTCGTCGACGGTTGGGGAATGGGAAACATCATCACCGGCAACAAGCTCGACGTCCGCGGTCCCGGCTTTGGCGTCAGCGTTGACAAGCCGGACAAGACCAAGAACACCGTTTCCTGCACCAACACCGTCACCGCGGCGGCGAGCGGGTTGTTCAACGTGCCCTGCACGCGGTAACGCTCTCCGCACGCGGTAACAGTCCCATCGCTGTGGGATCGCGGGTGGCTCACGGGGTTTCGGGCCACCCGCAGTCACTGTTTCTAGCTGTATGAAGTCGTCGATGCCCGCGGCGAACAGCGCGTTACGCGGGCCAACAACTCATCGGCCGATCTGTTGCGTGCAAGGCTCCTTGCTGACAGTCTCTGTTTCTATCGCAAAAATCAATAAATAGGTATTAAATCAGTGATATGTACGGACTGTCTGGGCACGCCGCTGCCGGGATGCGTCCGACCTGTTCAGCCTTCTGTGCGGTCGTGAAGGGCGGGTCACCGTGTCAGTGGGGCGCGTGTTCGGAACTCGACGGCGGATGTCCCAGTTCGGGTATGCCCGAGCCGGGGGCTCGACTCCGCGAGCCTTCGGGATCGCCGCGTTGGCCTGGTGGTGCTGGCGAGCCCGATGGTGCCCGCATCCGGGGGGCACCGCGCCCGGGTTCTCTCGTCAGCTGGCGTGATTGGTACCGCCGCAACATCGATTCCACAACCGGTTTCCGACCCGTCTGGCGACGTCGCGGTGAACGGATGGGGTGATGGCGCCGGCTACCACCTTGAGGTCGCCAACGAGTCGGGTGGCTGGTCGTGGCGGGAACTCGCCGTATTACGACCCGGTGGCCGCGACGACTCGTCGTGGCTCGGCTACCAGTGTGTCTCTGGCGACGGCCGGTATGCGGGGGTCGCGGTCCTGCCGGCCTCGGCGGCCAACAACGCGCAGGCTCGGGACCGGGGCGCCGTCGGGTATGCGGTGGATCTGCTCAGCGGCGTGGTGCGTCCGGTGGCAACCGGCATCGGGTTGAAGTACCACTCACCGGGCTGCGGTACCGGTGACGAGGCCGCGTTCACCTTCAACGATGATGTCGATCAACGGACGACGACGATCCTGACCGTCGACCTGGCTACGGGGTCTGTAGCCCGGCGCACTACGGTGGCCGGGCAGGTCACCTCGGTGGTGCCCACCTCCCAGGAGCCGGTCGGTGTTCTGGGCGGCAACCTGGTGCGGCTCCCCGTTGACGGGAAGCCGGTGTTGCTCGCGGCCGTTGACGGGGCTGCGTATGACCTGCGGCCGACCGCGGACGGCGGAGTTGCGTTCCTCAGCCTGCGCGATCGCGCGCCGACCGCCACTGTCGCGGTGGAGCGTGCGGGCCAGGTGACCACTCTCGGGTCCGGTCCGGGGACGTCGGTGCAGTTGTTTCAGGGGAGGGCGGGGCATCCGGTCCTGGTCGGGGCGGCCCTCCCACAGGGCGGCGGTGCCGGTGTGGTCGGCGTACCAGCTGGCGGGCTGCCGCACGGCGCGACCACGGCATCTCTGGATGGCCATGCCCTGCTGGGCGCCGGCACCACGTCCGATCAGTCCGCCCCGCTGATTCTCGACACCCGGACCAGATCGGTCCTCACCCGCCCGGCTGCGCCGTCGAGGGCACGCACTTGGACTGCGGTACCCCCGCCGGCAACGGCGGCGCCGAGCGGATACGCCACCCGCGGCGGGCCGTCCATCCAGCCGATCGTGAGCGTGACCCCGATCGCGGCCGGCGCTCCGACGTGCGCCGTGCCGCGTCTGGCCGAGAACCGGCAGGTGCTCCAGCCGTTCGCGAACCAGATCGACTGGGCGACACAGCTTGCCGAACAGGGTCTGCTGACCGGGTCATCGGCGCAGCGGCCCGCCGGCTACGCCAACCTCGGGCTGGCCGCCTACGCGGCGAACAGCGACTTCCCGAAGATCGCCCTGCAGCATCCGACCGGCGACACCTGGGACTCGGTTCCCCGGTCGGTCTACGAGGCGATCCTGGCTCAGGAGAGCAACTGGAGCCAGGCATCCTGGCATGCGCTCCCGGGCATCGCTGGGAACCCGCTCATCGCCGACTACTACGGCGCGGGCGGCGGGATCAACACGATCAACTATGCGGCTGCCGACTGCGGGTACGGCGTCGGCCAGGTGACCACCGGAATGACGGCCGCTGACACCACATACTCCGCCAATGGCAAAACAAAGATCGCGATTGACTACGAGGAGAACATAGCCGCCGGTCTGCAGGTTCTTGAGAAGGCCTGGAACCAGCTTTACGACGCCGGTATCACCGCCAACGGTGGTAACCCCCGTTATCTGGAGAACTGGTACTTCGCCGCGTGGGCCTACAACACCGGCATCCAGCCGACAGCGCAGTTCGGCAACACCACCGGATGCACGCCGAGCCCGACCTGTGTCGGTCCGGACGGCACCTGGGGGCTGGGGTGGACCAACAACCCGAAGAACCCCGACTACCCACCCAACCGGGTTCCCTTCCTGCGTGACACGTACGCCGACGCCGCGCATCCCTCACAGTGGCCCTACCAGGAACGGGTGATGGGGTGGATGGGCAGCCCGATCATCCGCTTCGGTCACGCCGCCTATGCCACCCCGACCTACCACGGCGGTAGCACCTGGCTGCAGATCCCCGGGGTCGACACCTTCTGCACGACCGACAACAAATGCGACCCGAACTACACCAACGCCACCGACCCGACGGCGAGTTTCTGCACATTGACCGACCGGGAGTGCTGGTAGCACCTGCCGGCCACCTGGGTGTCGACCTGCGCGACGACCTGTGCCACCAGCGACTACTCGGTCGCTGCCGGCTCCACCGAACCGGCGGCCGGGGCCGACCCGCACCCGCCGACCTGCTCCCTGGACACCAGTAAGGTGCCCACCACGTCAAGCGGTGCACCGATCATCGTGGACGAGTCGCAGAGCCAGCCGCCGCTGAACCTCGTCGGCTGCGGGTCGTCGAACTGGTCCCAGGGCGGCACGTTCAGCTACATCTACGGCGCCAACGCGGCCGGCGACCCCATCGGCGCGATCGACACGCACCAGGCGGGCGCCGGTTTTGGCGGTCACATCCTGTTCACGCACACCGAGAACGGTTCCGATCCGAGCTTGGTCAACACCGGTACCTGGACGCCGGTCCTGCCGCGGCTCCAGTACTACAAGATCAAAATTCATCTCCCGGCGACGGGAGCCTCCGCCACCGACGTGGTTTACAAGATTTACCCCGGCGGTGGCGCGAACCCATGGAAGATCCGGGTCAACCAGCACTGGGGATCCGAACAGTGGGTCACGATCGGGACCTTTGCCATGCAGAACGGCGGGTACGTCCAGCTGAGCAACACCAGCTCGGACACCGCCTACGGCAACGTCGACTACAGCAACTTCGACGTGGCATACGACGCGGTCGCCTTCGTCCAGATGGGCGGTACCCCTGGTACGCCCATCGGCGGCCCACCGCAGGTGATCGACGCGCCCAAGGGCAGTAACCCGGCCTGGGTGCAGTGCGGTTGCGCCCGACGCACCGCCGGTGACCCGGTTGACACCAGCACCGGCTATTTCGGTCAGACCTTCACCGACCTGGCCACTCCCGGGCGGGGCATGCCGCTTGACTTCACCCGCACCTATGTCTCCGCGCTGGCCGACCCGGCTGGCCCGAACGGGTCGGCGGCGCTGAACGGCCCGTTCGGTTACGGGTGGACCTTCTCCTACAACTTGTCGACAGTCACCGACAGCGCGACCGGCAACGTCACGGTCAAGCAGGAGGACGGCTCCCAGGTCACGTTCGTCAACTCGTCGGGCACCTACACGCCGTCAGCACCCAGGTACGACGCGACCCTGGTCAAGAACGGCTCGTCCTACGTGTTCACCCGGCGGGGCAGCCAGATCCTCAGCTTCGACGTGGCCACGGGCCGGCTGGTCTCGGAGACGGATCTGGCGGGCAGCAAGGCCAGCCCTGCTTATGTGACGGCGCTGGCCTATGACAGCTCCGGGCATCTGAGCACCATTACCGACCCGGCTGCCCGCAGTTACACGCTCACCTGGACGGGCAGTCACATCACCGGCCTGTCCGACACGGCCGGGCGCCAGGTCACCTACGGCTATGATGCCGCCGGCAACCTCACCGACGTCTTCGGCGTCGGCACCACCCGCAGCCCGTCAGTGGGGGACAACGACCGGAGCCAGTACACCTACACCGCCGCGCATCTGCTGAACTCCATGCGTGAACCGGTCGCCTACGGCAGCACCGCCACCCCGCCCCCGGTCGTCGGCATGACCTATGACACCGCCGAGCGGGTCACCGCCCAGACCGACCAGCTTGGCCACACCACCACGTTCACCTACGGCCCGAACACGGCGGCGAATCTCGTAGCCGGGCAGACCCAGGTCACCGACCCGGCCGGTCACAAGACCGTGTACACCTACACCGGCGGTCTGCTGATCTCGGAGACCCGTGGCGCCGGGACGGCCGATGCCGGGACCTGGAGCTACACCTACGACCCGGTCAGCCTCGGGGTCACCTCGATCACCGACCCGAACGGGAACTTCCAGACCTTCAGCTACGACGATCATGGCAATCAGATCTCCGCCAGTGATCCGCGCGGGTTCACCACCTCCCGCACCTACGACGACCGGGACAACCTCGTCGCGACGATCGACCCGACCGGGACGCAGACCAGCTACGGCTACGACGAGGCCGGGCACATCGCCACCAGCACCGGCACCAACGACGGCACGTCCGCGTACAAGCTGCCGACCAGCATCACCCTGCAACAGGTCGACCAGGCCGCTGAAGTTTCCAACGGTAATCCGCCCTCGACCGTGGTCCGCTCCGCGAGCTTCTACTACGACGACGCCGCGCATCCCGATGACGTCTCCCGCACGGTGAACGCGCGTGGGAACACGACGACGAACACCTATGACACTTTCGGTGACCTCGCCAGCACGAAGGACCCCGAAGGCAACACCACCAAATACGGCTACGACACCGCCCGCGGCCTGCGCACCTCGGTTGTCTCGCCGATCGGCGTGTCCGCTGGCATCGTCCCCGGCTGCACCCCGCCGGCCAAGGGCTGCACCACCTACAGTTACGACGCCTGGAACAACCCGATCAAAACCACCGACCCGCTCGGTGACGTCAGCTCCGCGACCTACGACGCCGACGGCAACCGGACCTCGGCCACGGACGCCAACAACCGGACGACGACCTACACCTACGACCTCGCCGACCGGCAGACCGTGACGACCCGGCCGGACGCCACGACGCTGAAGACCGATTACAACGCCGACAACACCGTCGCGGACATCGTCGACGGGGCCGCCCACAAGACCACCTATGGCTACGACAACCAGGGGCGGCGGACCACCCGGACCGATCCCGGCTCCCACACGGTCACCTGGAAGTACGACACGGCTGGCAGGCTGCTGACACTCGCTGACGCGGCCGGTCGGGTGACCACCTACGGGTACGACGCCGCCGGTCACCAGACCACGGTGGGCTATTCGGACGGCGCTACCCCGAACGTGACGGCGACGACGTACGACGGCCTCGGGCGGCGTACGTCCACGACCGACGGCACCGGGACCAGCCACTGGTCCTATGACTCCTTCGGTGAGATCACCTCCTACACCAATGGCGCTGGCGCCACGGTGGGTTACAGCTACGACGCTGTCGGCAACGTCACCTCCATCGCCTACCCCGGTGGCAGCGGCCGGACGGTCACCCGAACGTTCGACAAGGACGACCGGTTGGTCACCGTCCAGGACTGGAACGCCAAGACCACGTCGTTCGGGTACGACCGCGACAGCGACCTGCTCACGACGACCTACCCCAACAACACCAGTGTCAGCAGGAGTTTCGACAAGGCCGACCAGCTCACCGGCTCCACGTTGAAGGCCGGCAGCACCACGCTTGCCTCCCTGACCAGCCCAAGGGACGCCGCGGGCCAGGTCAGCGGGGAGACACCAACCGGTGTTCCGGGTAGCGCGCAGACCTTCGCCTACACGGCGTTGGATCAGCTCAAGTCGACCACCGTCGGCGGTACCGTCACTTCCTACGCCTACGACGCTGCGGACAACCCGATCACCCTGGGCGCGGCGACGCAGACCTTCGACGTGACAAGTCGGCTGTGCTGGAGCACCACGGCCGCCCCGCCCGCGAACCCGGCCTGCGCCAGCCCGCCCAGCGGCGCCACCACCTACACCTTCGACATCGAAGGCGACCGGACCAAGAGCACGACTGGGAGCGCGGTCACCACCTACGCCTACGACCAGGCGAGCAGGCTCACCGGGTTCACGAAGAGCGGAACCACGGCGAGTTATACCTATGACGGGTCTGGTCTGCGTGCCTCCAAGACCGTCAACGGCGCCACGACTCCGTTCACCTGGGGCGTGGGTGGTGAGCTCCTCTACGACGGTGCCAGCGCTTATGTCTATGGGTCGGGTGGTGTGCCGATCGAGCAGGTCGGTGGGAGTGCCACGCAGTGGTTTTTCTGTGATCAGCTTGGTTCCGTCCGGGCGTTGACGGATTCCACTGGGGCGGTGGTCGGCGGCTACGGCTATACCCCGTGGGGTGCGGTGAGTGCTCATACGGGTGCGGTGGGCTCGGTGTTGGGGTTCACTGGGCAGTACACCGACGCTGAAAGTGGGCTGCTGTATCTGCGGGCTCGTTTGTACGATCCGGTCACGGCGCAGTTCTTGACGGTCGATCCGGCTCTGGATCTCACGCGTAGTCCGTATGGGTATGTCGGGGGGAATCCGCTTAACGACGCGGATCCGAGCGGGCTGTGTGGGTTCTGGTGCAAGGTCGGTACCGGCCTCGGTATCGGTGCGGCGGTTGTGGGTACTGCGGCGTGCATCGTTCTTGAGCCGTGTGGTCTGGTTGAGGCCGGTGGTGTGGCGCTCGCTTCAGGTGCGCTCGTGCTCGGTGGTGGGGTCACGATCGCGGCCGAGACCGGGGGTATCGTCGCGGGTGGCGCTGCGGTGGGTGCCGTCATCGGTGGCGCTGTCGCCGCGGTAGCAAGCGCCGACGGCGGTTCCAGCAGCCACTCCAGCAGTTCTCACGGCTCCGGCAAAGCGAGCACCAGTTCCAGTGCTTCCGGTACCAACCGGTGCCCCGACGACGATATGATTGGGGCCAAGGGTACTCAAGTCACCAGTAAGACTTTGATGCAGAACGAACGATTCCACATCGACGTCGAGAATCCTGCACCTGGGTCGCGTCCGGGACAACTTCATCTTCAAGACTATGCGAGAAACAAGTATCAGTACAATTTTACAAGCAAGACTTTTGATGGTTTGCCGGGCAGGTTGGCGGACCAGGTTGCAAAAGATCCGGAAATTTCTCGTGCCATTGCAAAGGGATTGAATATCCTCGGAATGTAAATTTGTAGGGGTGATTTCTGATGTGTCGACTCGATAGACTTCCCAGATTTGAAGAAGTTTGAACAAGATCTGTCGCGGAATCGCCAGCCTTCGGTCGATAAAGATCCTTCGGGGTGTAAGACCGAATTCTTGTCGAATTTCGCCATACGGTTTGCGGGAGTATTCTGGGATTCGATCACGTTGAAAACAAATATACGCATGCGGGAACTTCTGGCGGATTCTTTGACGGAAATTTGGAGGCCAAGCCTGCCGCGTCGAGCTCAGGCTATTGCCGAAGCCGGCTGGATAATAGGCCCGAATGCTGCGCTCCTTCTGCGGGCAATGTATG
The DNA here is from genome assembly GCF_917627345.1 of Protofrankia sp. CiP3. Lineage (NCBI taxonomy): Bacteria > Bacillati > Actinomycetota > Actinomycetes > Frankiales > Frankiaceae > Protofrankia > Protofrankia sp. CiP3. The sequence continues at coordinate 102,089 of NZ_CAKJTM010000001.1, forward strand.
GTAATAGCTGGAGCGGTGAATTCGATCCTTCGGAAATCGGACATTATGAGTATGAAGTCAACGACGTCTATATATCGCTTTCTGACCTCAGGGAGGATACGAGGAGATATCTTCCCCGCGCGGCTTCGCGTGGCCTCTTTTTTGCCCGTCGAATGTTGAGGGATGCCTCCGCTCTTGAGGGAGGCGATCGATTGCTTGCGCTGGTAAGTATTTTTGCCGACGAGGATGATGACGACTTTCTTCTGCAGGGCGCTACTGTAAAATTCTTCAGCAGGCGAGGTGCTTACCCTGACTGGTTCGAAGACCTCGAAGGATTTCGGCATGAAGCAATAGCAATTCTTGATCTTGACGATGTGGCTGGGTTCTGACTCGGGTCCCGGGGATTTGGTTGATCGGTTTCTGGACGTCCGGTGACGGCGAGCCGTTTGTGTATGAAGGACTGAAACATGCGCGTCGGGACTCCGGGGCCGCAGTGGTTCTCAGCGGCAACTATGGCGGGACGATTTTTCTGACCGTTCCGGTGCGGCTGGTTCGGTGTGACGCTGAGGCGCTCTTCACCCTCGTGTCCGATCTGGATGCGGTCACCTGGATGAGTGGGGATCCGACCATCGCCACCGTGGCCTTCAAGCAGTGTCCCGTCGGATCGACGGTTGAGGGTGGAGATGGTGGAGGTCTTGTCGTCGACTATCTCCAGAGATGGGATACCGGTGCAGTCGGGTTATCCGGGTAAGTTCGTTGAGCTGCAAGACGGTACCAAGGTCGGGTTCCGTGAGAGCAGTAGGTCAGGAGGGGAGACAATCGATATTTTCAAGGCCGATGGTACGCATGTCAAGGTTCATCTTTTATGATCGATTTGTTGGCCAAAGAAATACTCAAAGCCGGCCTTGATGACTGGGTCCCGCTGCTGGCTGTCGATTCGCTTGCGCGACGCTTTCTGTCATCGACTGACGAGGATTCCGTGCATCGAGAAGTTATTGAAACGATTAATTATCTCGTTGTTGAAAATCTTGTTGAGATTGGTGAAATAACGGATGGTGGGTTTTCCCCTTGGGGCGACTCTGTCGCCGATGCGTTGACGCGAATAAATTATTCATACCAGAGTTTTGATGCAAACCGCTGGGGATTCACCTGTTGGCTCAATAACACGCCGCAGGGCGATAGGATTGGAAAAATCATCGTCGAAAATACAGAATGAACCGCCCCGGGTTCTTTGGAGACCAGGATGCCTGCGCCTCAGTCTGCGCAGTTCCAGCGATCGCCCCGATCCTGCGTCTACAGAGTGCATCGGGTATGACCATGGTCGTCGCTGGGTGATGTTGACATCTGTCGCCAGTGGTGGCAGGGCTGGCTCTGTACCGCGCCCGACCGGACCGACCGTAGGTGGGTGCCCTAGCGTGTGCGAAGGTTCTTTCGTAGCTGTTAAGACCGGGTCACGCGATCATGACCTTTTCGCGTCGCCGGAGGTTCCTGGGGTAGGTCTGTACCTGCACGGGACGATCCGCACCGACGCGGACCGATCAGAGGAGACGATCTACAGATGGCCATCAGCCTTGCCAAGGGCGGCAACGTCAGCCTTACCAAACAGGCCGCCGACGCGGGCACACCTCAGCTCACCACGTTGACGGTTGGGCTCGGGTGGGACGCTCGCACCACCACCGGCACCGACTTCGACCTGGACGCCTCCGCCATCGGGGTGAAGGCAGACGGTAAGGCTCTCACCAACGAGCATTTTGTCTTCTTCAACAACCTGAAGTCCCCGGAGGGCGCCATCACGCTCACCGGCGACAATCTCACCGGCGCGGGTGAGGGGGACGACGAGTCGATCGTCATCAACCTTGGTCAGGTGCCGGCCGACATCGACAAGATTGTCGTTCCGGTGTCGATCTATGGTGCGCAGGACCGGCACCAGAACTTCGGCCAGGTGCGCAACGCCTACATCCGTGTCGTCGACCAGACCGGCACCGAGCTGGTCCGCTATGATCTTTCCGAGGATTACTCCACCGAGACGGTAGTCATTTTCGGTGAGGTTTACCGCAACGGCGCAGAGTGGAAGTTCCGTGCGGTTGGCCAGGGCCACAACGACCTCGGCGGTCTCGCCCGTGATCATGGGGTCAACATCTGACGCATTGCTCTCAGCGTATCACTTGGCTCTTTTTGCCTATGTGGCATGATCCGTCGGTGGGCGGCGATGCTTCAGGTCACCGTCCACCGAGGGCGGTTTCGCCGACGGTGACAGCGTATGGGCGGTAAGCGGTAAGCGGTAATGCAGCGGGCTGATCGGGGAACGTCAAGGGCATGACACCGATGATGACGGCCTGGCAGGTCACCACACCGGCTCCGGCGACGGCGCGACCGCTGCGGCGCACGGCCGTCCCTGTGCCAGAGCCGGCTGCCGGCGAGGTGCGTCTACAGGTCGTAGCCTGTGGGGTCTGCCGTACGGACCTGCATCTGGCCGAGGGCGATCTGCGACCGCGCAGGCCCAACACCGTTCCCGGGCACGAGATCGTCGGTTATGTCGACGCAGTCGGCCCTACAGTGAGAGATGTTGCTATCGGTGACCGGCTGGGGATCGCCTGGCTGCGGGAGACCGACGGGACATGTACGTACTGCCGCCGCGGCGCGGAGAATCTGTGTCTGGCCTCCCGCTACACCGGTTGGGATGCCGACGGCGGTTATGCCGAGTACGCCGTGGTCCGGGCGGACTACGCCTACCGGCTGCCGGACGGCTATTCCGACGCTGAACTGGCACCGCTGCTGTGCGCAGGTATCGTCGGATTCCGGGCGCTGCGTCGCGCTGAGCTCCCGTCCGGTGGCCGGCTTGGGGTATACGGCTTTGGCGCGTCCGCCCACCTTGCCGCGCAGGTGGCACTGGCGCAGGGCGCGAGGGTCCACGTGATGACCCGCTCCGAGGACGCGCGGCAGCTCGCGCTTGCACTCGGCGCGTCCTCGGCCGGCGGGGCCTACGACGCCCCGCCGGAGCCGCTCGACGCAGCTGTTCTGTTCGCCCCGGTTGGCGACCTGGTCCCGGTCGCGCTGGGGGCCCTGGACCGCGGCGGGACGCTGTCAGTCGCCGGTATCCACCTCTCCGATGTGCCGGCGCTGAGCTATCAACGCCACCTGTTCCAGGAACGGACGCTGCGTAGCACGACCGCGAACACCCGGGCGGACGGGCGCGAGTTTCTCGGGATCGCACGGCAGCATCGGCTCGCGGTCACGGTCCAGCTGTATCCGCTCGACCGAGCGGACCAGGCGTTGATCGACTTGGCCTCGGACCGGGTGAACGGTGCCGCGGTCCTGCTCCCGGCCGGCTGAACAGCGCGGGCGTGGCGCAGTAGCGTGGCGGTCGGGCGTGGCGTTCCCAGGGATGCGCTGGTCAGCCTTGTTTGACCGTCAGCAGTCGGCGTTCGGCGGAAGTCAGCAAGTCTGATATTTCCCGGTTGAGGTACCCGGTGGCGCCACGTCCGATCTGCCGGCGGCGCAGGATGCCCGCGCCGACAAGCTCCTCGGCTGCCGCCCACGCGGCCTGCACGGACACGTCCAGGATGCGTGCCGCGCTGGTTGCTGTGATCACAGGGGAGGTGGATAGTACGGTCAGTAACCGATCGGCCGTTGCGGGTTCCCGCGGCCGGTTGCGGACCGCGACCGTCCGCTCGCGGAAAGCTGCCAGCCTGGTATCCCAGGACCGGCGTAGCTCGGCGATCTCCTCGGCGAACGTACGGGCCTCCTCGATCGCCACGACCAGGGAGTCGAGAAAGAAGGTCAGCCACTGGTTCAGCGCCGCGTGGGCGGCTCGGCCACCAGGCGGGCCGTCATGGCAGTAAGCGGCCAGCGCCGTCACATATCTGTCGGACCGGCTCACAAAGGCGAGGCTGATCGGCAGCACGGCGGGTGTGACCAATCCTCGGCGGGCGAGTACGGCATGGATCAGCGTCCGTGCCACCCGCCCGTTGCCGTTGTCGAATGGCTGGATGGTCTCGAACTGGGCGTGGACGAGCCCAGCCTGGATCAGCGGTGGGTGAGCGTCGCCTGAAGCATAGGCGACAAGATCGGTCATCAGCCTGACCACATCGGACGGTGGCGTAGGTATGAAGGCCGCGTCGAGGGGGTTCCACTCGCTCCCGCCGAGCCAGGTCTGGACGGATCGCGGGCCGGTGTGCCGGTGGCCTGGCAGCAGGGTGCGCTGCAGGTTGACGATACCGTCCACGGTGATGGCTTCGGTGCCAGGAAGATCGGTGACCGCGCGGCGGAGCGCGGCGATGTTGCGGGCGACCCGGCGGGCGTTCACGCTGAAACCCTCGACGACATTGTCGGAGCCGGCTCCAGCGGCGAACTCCGCCAAGGCGACCTGCTGGGGAGCGACCTGGATCCCCGCGATCCGGGACGACGCGACTGCCTCGGCGCGCAGAAGAAAATCTGCCAGCTGGTCCAGACTCACCACGACCGTGCCGGTCAACGATCGGATGCCCATCTCGATCGCTGTCGCGCGCGCGATGAGATCCTTGTGAAGGACCGGCGGAGACCCGGCCAGCGGATCAGGATAGTACGGGCGATACACCCCCGTGCGGCGTCCGCGCAACGGCGCGGCCGGGTTCGGGGACCAGAGTTGTTCCCCGTATCGACCCATCGCCGGATTCCTCTGTTTTCAGCACTGCGACGCCAGCCAACACTACGGCCTTTCCCCGAATAGCCGCTTCGCGACGATTCGCCGGGCCCCTGGCTCCTGGGCTGGCCGCCGCCCGGAGGCTGCTCAACTCCTGCCCCGGCCCAGCAGGTGTAGCAGCCCGGCCGCAGTTGCGCTGAGCGTGGCGGCGACGAGCACATCCCGGGGCAACAGATCGGCGGACTCCCGCTGGATGCGTCCGTGGAAGCGGTCGAAGCGGCCCGGCCATGGACTGCGCCCGGCGAAGTAGATTCCGATTTTGTCGGTGTCGGGAAGGCATGCCCCACTCATACCGGCAAGCACCGCGAGCCGCCGGCCGGGTGGCGCGGCTGCGGTCAGAAGGCCCATCGCGATCAGCCCTGCCACGCCGTCGCGCCGGGCGACCGGGATCCAGCTCAGCCCCGGGCCGGTACCCCAGTGCGGCAGCATGTCCATTGCCAGATGGGAGGCGAAGCCCACCGCAAAGGCGGGCAGCGGCCGGCGTACTGCCGTCCCGAGCAGCGCTCCCGCACCTACGTGTGCACTAATGATCATTTGTTGTGCGCTCCTGAGGGTCGTAGGAGTTCGTCCGCGCGCGGACGACCGGGCCGCGAACGTCACCTGAACAGGCTGTATGTCTCTTTCCTCGCGGCCAAAGGCGGCGCGGGAGGGTTGCGGTCGCGCCGTCCTGCTGAACTCGACAGGAGTTGCCCACAGTAGCCGAGAGGCGTTCGCACGCCGCTACGCGCGATGCGGGGTAACACTGTCTATCCCAACAGCGCCTGACCGGGGAGCGCCCGGTCAGGCGACGACGCGACGGCCTTCGAAGGCGCGGCCGAGAGTCACCTCGTCCGCCCATTCCAGGTCGCCGCCCATCGGTAGGCCACTGGCCAGGCGGGTGACCTTCAAGCCCATCGGAGCGATCTGCCGAGCCAGATAGGACGCGGTGACTTCACCTTCGGTGTTCGGATCTGTCGCGAGAATCAGCTCGGTCACCGTTCCATCGGCCAGCCGAGCGATCAGCTCCCGGATATGCAGATCGTCAGGGCCTATTCCGCCGATCGGATTGATTGCGCCGCCAAGAACGTGATAACGTCCCCGGAACTCCCGCGTCCGCTCGATGGCGATGACGTCCTTCGATTCCTCGACGACGCAGATCTGTTCTGGATCACGCCGCTGGTCCGAGCAGATCCGGCACAGTTCCGCCTGCGCGACGTTGAAGCAGAGCCGGCAGAACCGTACCTTGTCTTTGATCTCGTTCAACGTGGCCGCGAGGCGCCGCACATCAGTGGGGTCCGCGGAAAGAAGATGGAAAGCGATCCGCTGGGCGCTTTTCGGGCCGATACCCGGCAGTCTGCCGAGCTCGTCGATCAGATCCTGGACGATCCCCTCGTACATCGTTACTGACCTGCCCCGATGCGGTTACCAGATACGGCCCAGCCGTCCATCGACATGGCTGTCACCCCAGGCCCGAGGCGTCAGAACCCGGCCCGAATCCGCCTGCCAGACCTGACCGGCCCGCCGGGCCTGGCGGTCCGGCGGGAATACCGAGCCCGCCGAGGGCGTCGCCGAGCCCGCCGGTGACCTGGCCCATGCGATCCGCGGCAAGCCCGCGCGCGTTGCCGGCGGCGTCCCGGACGGCCGCGAGGACGAGGTCCGCCAAGGTCTCGGTGTCGGCCGGATCGACCGCGGCGGGGCTGATGGTGAGATCGACCAGCTCGCCGCCGCCGGTCACAGTGGCTTTCACCAGGCCTCCACCGGCGGTGCCCTCCACTCTGGTGCCGGCGAGTTCCTGCTGGGCGTTCATCAACTCGGCCTGCATCCGCTGGGCCTGCATGAGGAACTGGCCGAAGTCCGGCCCAGGTGTCTGCGGGTTCGACATGTCCCTGAGCCTACGTCCGGGTTCCGACACACCTTGCGGGGAAGGCCGCGATTCGCGGTCCAGCTGGTTGGGTGTGCCCGCGGATATCCGGCTGGTCTCCTGGCGCGCTCAGTCGGCGGGTTGCTCGATGACAGTGGCGCCGAGATCGGACCGCAGCAATGCCATCGCGGCAGCCTCCCCCGACAGGGACGCGTCTGGGTGGGCCGGCGCGTCATCGTCGTCAGGGGAGGCTTCACTGTCGATGTCGCCGTGGCTGGCCGTTGCCGCCATCGGTGTCGTTGCCGCCATCGGTGTTGTCGGCGCCGCCGGCGTTGCTGACGATGTCGGGTACATGGGCGAGCGTCCTGTCACATCCACGCCTGCATGGGCGCTGGCATGACCGTTGCCCACGGCGGGTGAACCCGGCCGGTCGGCGGTCGTCGCCGCATGGCGGATCGGCCCGGCCGGCGGAGCCTGCGCCGAAGGCGCGGACGCGAGCCGCGCGGCTGCCGGTGGCCCCGGCCGCGTCGGTGGAGGCGCTGCCGTCATCGGGGGTGCTGCCGGTGGCGGGGGCATGACGGCCACAGCGTGCACTGGCCCGGCCGAAGCCCATGGCGCACCGAAGCCGTCTGGCGCCAGCCCATGATTCCCGCTCGGGCGGCCTGGCCTGCCGCCCTGGACGAAGCCCCCGGCGGCACCAAAGCCATGTGATCCACCGGATCCAGGCGGTGCACCGGCAGTGCCGCCCGCCGGCCCGCCGGCTGTCGCGATGGTGATCCGCCAGGTCCCGCCCAGAATTTCGGTCAGCGCGGCCCGTAGGACCTCGATGTTGCTGCCCTGGCCGAACATCCGGGCGATCGTCGCGACCGTGAACGCGAGGATGACCTCGTCACCACGAACATCGGTGACGGAGGCGTACTCCTGAAGCAGGGCATGGGTGGCGGGCTTGCGCGACCTGGCCGCACGTAGCACGTCGTCCCACACCGCGTGCAGCCGTCCCACATCGGTCCCATCGGCGGATGGTGCCACCGTGGTGGCGCCGGATGTGAGCGATGGGCGTGCTCCGGCCGCGGAACCCCCGGAAGATCGAGCGGGGGAGGGCGGTTCTGCCAGGCCCGGAGCAACCGTGGGAACGGGTCTTTCGGTGGCGTCCGGAACCGGAGCGGATGCCGTCGGCATGTGCGCGGCCGGCCGCGATGGTCCCGGGCCGCCGGTCGCTGCCGCGGCATGCGCCGGATCGGCGACGCCGCCCGCGTCCGCTTGTCGTTCCAACCGCTCGAGGCGCACCAACAGGGCCGATGGGTCGGACCCGGCACCGGGCAGCAGCGTCCGTGCCATGACCAGTTCGAGCAGCAGCCGCGGGCTGGTCGTCCCGCGCATCTCCTTGAGACCGGCGTGCACGACATCCGCGGCCCGGGAGAGCTCGGCCGGGCCCATCCGGCCGCACTGGCTGCCCATCCGCTCAAGCTGGTCGGCTGAGTAGTTCTCCAGCAGCCCCTTGGCGGGAGCGTCCGGCACCGCCGCAAGGATGATCAAATCTCGTAGCCGTTCCAACAGATCTATGGCGAAACGGCGGGGGTCGTGCCCGGAGGAGACGACCTTGTCGACAACGGTGAACGCGGTGGCGCCGTCCCGCGCGGCAAGGGCGTCGACCGCTTCGTCCAGCAGGACGCCATCGGTCATCCCGAGTAACGCGACCGCCCGGTCGTAGGAAAGGCCATCCAGCCCGGCGCCGGCGAGCAGCTGGTCGAGCACGGACAGCGAGTCACGCACGGAGCCGGCGCCGGCTCGCACCACCAGCGGCAGCACCGCCGGGTCGACGTCGACCCCCTCCGAAACGCAGACCGACGTGAGGTGGTCGCGCAGTGCCCCGGGCGGCACGAGTCGGAACGCGTAGTGATGGGTGCGGGAGCGGATGGTGGCGATGACCTTGTCGGGCTCGGTGGTCGCGAACACGAACTTCAGGTAAGGGGGTGGTTCTTCGACGACTTTGAGCAGGGCGTTGAAAGCCGCCGCTGTGACCATGTGGGCCTCGTCGACGACATACACCTTGAACCGCGCCGAGGCTGGCGCGAAGAAGGCACGTTCCCGCAGATCACGGGCATCATCCACCAGCCCGTGGGAGGCGGCGTCGATCTCGGTGACGTCCATGGACATACCGCGACGGATCGACACGCACTGCTCGCACACTCCGCACGGTTCGGGCGTCGGTCCGTTCACGCAGTTCAGGGATGCGGCGAGGATGCGTGCGGATGACGTCTTGCCACATCCACGCGGGCCGCTGAACAGGTAGGCGTGGTGGAGGCGGCCGGTCCGTAGCGCCTGCATGAGCGCGCCGGTGACGTGCTCCTGGCCGACGACCTGGGCAAAGGTCGCTGGGCGGTACCGGTTGTACAGCGCGCCGCTCATACGATCACCGGCCTACTCCGTCGCTCGCTCCGTCGGCATCCCGGGCGTTGCCAGGGATCAGGGCTCTCGTCGGGTTCATGGCCCCCGCGAAGAGGACGACCCCTCGCACACCCGCCAGAGCCTGCTTACCCTTGCTGCCTTCCGGCCCTGGGGGAGTTCACGAGGGTGACGCCGCGCGAGGGGTCTGCAAGGGAGTCTAAGGCCTGCTGGATGGATCTTCAGCGGCGCATCGGTGATCCGCGAGTCATCGTTTGGCCGGGCACAATGGATCTTGATGCCCGGCGGCGTTGATGCCGCTGGGATCCGATAAGCTCGTCAGCGGAGGATTCGCCTAGTGGCCTAGGGCGCACGCTTGGAAAGCGTGTTGGGGGCAACCCCTCGAGGGTTCGAATCCCTCATCCTCCGCAGCGATCATGCAGCTCTGTCAGGGCAAGAGCCACGGGCCTTCCGTTCATGAGAACCGATCAACGATCTTGTGGTCTCGTTTCTGGTCTCATGCGCCCGGCAAGGGCTGGTCGCCCGCGCCAGGGCGCATCCCACCGCAGCCAGCTAATCTTGCCCGCCGCCTCATGCGACATCGGGCCGGTCGCATGCTGGTAGCGCCTGTGCATGCCCGAGGACCACCCCATGATCCTCATGGCGATCCGGTCCGGCGCCCCAGCAGAGGCAGGGCCGTCGCCGCGGCAGGCCTGCCATGTCGGCCGCGGCCGCTGCCGCGGACGTGCCGGCCGCTACGACTGAGCACCACACAGACACGAGCCGTCAAAGAATCTCCGGCCCTGCGCCGCGTGTCCCGACCCTGGAGGGTGATGTGTCATCGAGTAGCCCCACTGGCGTGCCCGGCCAGGTGGGCCTGGGCAGCCGGGCACCCCTGTCGGCGGATCGCCTGCTTGCGCTCGACCAGGCGCACGTCTGGCATCCCTATGGGCCGATGCCCTCCACACATGAGACGTTCCTCGTCGAATCCGCGTCCGGGACACGCCTGCGCCTGGCGAGGCCAGTCGAAGGCAGGTCCGAGCTGATCGACGGAATGTCCTCCTGGTGGGCCGCCATCCACGGCTATGCGCACCCCGCTCTGGACGCCGCCCTGCATGCCCAGGCGGCAAAGATGAGCCATGTGATGTTCGGCGGCCTGACCCACGAGCCGGCGATCAGGCTGGCCGCCCGGCTGGTGGAGATGACGCCTGAGCCGCTGCGCCACGTGTTCCTCACGGACTCCGGCTCCGTGTCCGTCGAGGTCGCCGCCAAGATGGCGATCCAGTACTGGCGGTCGACGGGGCGTCCGGAGAAGGTCCGGCTGATGACCTGGCGCGGGGGCTATCACGGCGACACATTCCATCCGATGTCCGTGTGCGACCCGGTCGGCGGCATGCATCAGCTCTGGCGGCGGGTGCTGCCGGCCCAGGTCTTCGCGGACCAGCCACCCGGCGGCTTCGATGTCCCGACCGACCCGAGGTATCTGGCGGACTTCGCGGACCTGCTGGCCTGCAACGCTGACCACATCGCGGCGATCATCGTGGAACCGGTGGTCCAGGGCGCCGGTGGGATGACCTTCCACAGCCCCGGCTACGTCCGGGCACTGCGGGAGCTGGCATGCGACCACAACGTGTTGCTGATCCTTGATGAGATCGCCACCGGCTTCGGGCGTACCGGGAGGCTGTTCGCGGTTGAACACGCCGGTGTCAGCCCCGACATCATGTGTGTCGGGAAGGCTCTGACCGGCGGCTATCTCTCGCTGGCCGCCACCTTGTGCTCCGAGGAGGTCGCCCGGGGGATTTCGCGGGGCGAGATGCCGGTGCTGGCTCACGGCCCGACCTTCATGGGGAACCCGCTCGCCTGTGCGGTAGCCAATGCGTCACTGGACCTGCTCGCGGAGGGGGCGTGGGCGGCCTCGGTCGCCCGTATCGAGGCCCGGCTGGCGAGCGGGCTGTCGTCCGTGGCCGCGTTTCCCGGAGTCGCCGACGTGCGGGTCCTGGGCGCGATCGGGGTCGTCCAGCTTGATCATCCGGTGGACGTGCCGGCCGCGACCAGGGCCGCGTCGCGCAACGGCGTCTGGCTGCGGCCGTTCCGGGATCTCCTTTACACCATGCCGCCGTTCATCTCGACCGATGCCGACATCAACGCGATCACGTGCGCGCTGCGCGCCGCCGCACAGGTCGGTTAAGAGCGCCCGGCAATAGGGGTGTGGATCAAGGAGCGGGGCTGGGGTGCGTGCATCGCGAGGCGGCGGAGGGAGACGTCGGAGGTGCTGGGCGTCGACCGACGACAACCACGGGATGCCCCACCCGGACGGCGCGAGCCGGACAGTCCCCTATAACCGGTGCAACGTGGCCGGTATCCACAAGCGGCTCAGTCGCTTGTGAAGCCCAGCACGCTGGATGCCTCGGAATCGCTGTCGGCGAGGAACTCCCGGCAGCGGGCGGCCTCCTCGGTTTCACCGATGGCGGCGGCGGCACGGCTCAGCGCCGCGAGCGCGCGTAGGAAGCCCTGGTTGGGCTCATGGGACCACGGGATCGGCCCATGCCCGCGCCAACCGGCACGGCGCAGCTGGTCCAGACCGCGGTGGTACCCGGTCCGCGCGTAGGCGTAGCCCGTGACAGCCGCGCCCGCGTCCAGGGAGCGCTCGGCCAACATCGCCCAGGCGAGGCTTGAGTCCGGGAAGCGGCCCGCGACAGCCTCCGGGGTATCGCCGACGCTGAGGGCCCTGGCTGCGGCCGGATCGAGAGCGAGCCTTGTCGGAGGCGGACCGCCAAGGAGATCCGGACGTTCGGGGGATGTCGTCATGAGGCTCATCCTGCCGGATCGCGCTCATGCCGCATCGCATGGGGAGCTCTCACGCGGCGGACCTGGTGGGAGGGGGTGGGCCATCAGGTCCGCCGCGGGATCGGGGGCCGAAGCCGACATCGTCTTCGGACAGCCGGGAAAATTGTGGTTCAGAGCGCCCGGCAACAGGACTGTCCGGCTTGCGCCGCCCAAGCGGCGCCGCAAGCCATCGCTCCCCGTCCATCGCCGCGTGGTGCACGGATACGCTGGCTCGTCGGTCGACGCCCAACACCTCCGGCGCACCCCTCCGCAGCCTCGCGATCCATCCATCCGGACGCCGCTGTCTGATCGAACACCCTACTGCTGGAGCCTCTTACGAGTGCCCGCGCTCACAGGGCCGACGGGCTGGTGACGGTGATGTCCCAGAGGTTCTTGCCGACCACACCGGTCTGTCCGTCGTCGACCCGTGTCAGATAGCTGTACAGCGACGCGAGACCCTGGGATTCCCCGCCGAAGCGGCCGTCCACCTGCAGAATGAACTTCTTCTCACGCATCGTGCTCTGCCAGACGTAAGCGTCAGCGCGAACTTCACCGGCCAGCGCGGTGGAAAGGGTTGTGCCGGCGAAGTTTGACGATGCCAGCTGGGCCTTCGCGCGTTCCAAGGTCATCGGAGGCTGCGCTGGGGCAACCGCCTGCTGGACCACCTCGGTGCTGGGGACGGCTGCCGCTGTCTGCGGTGCTGGGCCGTTGTTGGTCAGGCCCATCTTGACTGAGCAGGACGGCCAAGGGGACCAGCCGCGAGCGTTGTAGAGCTTGTGGGCGGCATCGTCCTGCAGCGCCGGTGGCGCGTCGCTGGGAAGACCGGAATAACCCAGGCCATGCCAGGTCCCGGCGTCGAACTGGTAGGCGCCGTAGAAACCGTTGCCGGTATTGATGTGATAGTTGTTACCGGACTCGCACTGGCGGAGTTTGGCGAAGTCGTCGGCGGTCGCGGCGCTCGCTGGGCTGGCCGCGACGGCGAGACCACTGCCCACGAGTGCTGTGACAGCACCAGTGGTGCGCAGGACCTTGACTGCGGTGGACGACTGTTGCGGGGCGCGGTGCCTGCCAACAGACGGCATGTGGGTCGGTCCTTCCCGTCGCCTACGAGGTGAGCTGTCGGGTTCGGGCTGGGAACATGCCCGGCCGGTGACGCCCATGCGCGTCGTTGGCTTCACCCCAAGGACACCGGCGTCTCGGTATCCGGATGTGGTTCCCCCGATCCCGTCCTGGCGGCTTCGCGGTAGGTCCTGCCACGGCGGACGGGGACGGGATTCGGCGTCCGTTCGCGCGGCCTCGCCGATCTGGCGAGTGGGGAGGACTCTAGCGAGCCTGGCTCTTTCGAAGCAAATCGGGGTGTCGGATGAACTACATGGATCTGGCCTACATCCCCCGAATGAACTATGTGGGCCAAACTGAGAACTGTACCTGGCGATTGGGAAAGCTCCGCCGGAGGGTTGCTTGTGTTGGGTTTTTGTAACGACGAGTAATCGGGCTGGTCGTTATGGTGTTTATCTGTTGTGTTTGTTGTCACTTTGGTGTGGCCAGCCCGACTCGTCGTGTGCGGGGTCTATATCAGTTTCGTAGCCGTCAGGCGGTAGCCGTTCGGTTCAGGCTCAGCTGAAGGTGGCCGTCCAGGTTTGCGGTCCGCAGATTCCGTCCACCGTCAGGCCCTTGTCAGCCTGGAGATGGCTCGCCGCACCAGCCGACTCCGGTCCGTACTGACCATCAATCTGGATGTTGTAACCAAGACCGTTCATCTGCCGCTGCCATGACCGCACGTCCGGTCGCACCTGGTCGACCAGATCGGTCGTGAAGGGCGTGGCAGCGGAAGCGACAGCGGTCGACGGAGTGGCCGCGTCCGCCGCGCGCCATGCCCAACGCGAGGAACCGCTTCTGCCGTATGAGCGTGCCTGCCACGAGCTGCTGTCCGACGAACCGGTGCTGTCTGGACTGGCGCTGCTGGCGGTGGCGCTGCCTGGACTTGACGAGCTGGCGCCCGACGAGCTGGCGCCCGACGAGCTGGCGCCCGACGAGCTGGTGCCCGACGAGCCGGTGCCGGTGCTGTTTGATGATGAGCCGCTGCCTGACGAGCTGGCGCCAGCCCCGAGTTGGCCGGCGCCCATGCCCCGGCCGCAGACGGGCCACTGGCCGAAGCCGGATTGGGTGGCGAGCTTGAGCGCGGCCTCGTCCTGGGTGCTCGGGGAGGCGCTGCTGGGCAGTCCGGTGTAGCCCAGGCTCTGCCAGGTGCTCAGCGAGAACTGGTATGCGCCGTAATAGCCGTTGCCGGTGTTGGCCGTGTAGTCACCGCCGGACTCGCACTGGCGAAGCCCCTCCCACGTGGTGGCGGCGCTGGCCGGTTGTGACATCGCGATGCCACCACTGATCGCCGCGAGCAGGGCCGGGGTCAGCACCATGGCTCGGGTACGGACCCGGGCCCGGCGAATTCCGCGATGTCGGCCGCGAGAACTTGTACGGGACATATTGGTAATGCCCTTCCCCACGCCTGCGAGGTGAGCTGTCGGGTTCGGGCTGGGACTGCCCGGCCGCTTTCGCGGCTTCACCCCGAGGACGCCTGGTATCGACGCCCGGAAGTGGGTCCCCCGTTCCTGCCGCAAGTTTGGTTTTCGTCGGGCGCGGGCAGGATTCGGCGTGCCGCCCGACGTGTCCCCGCCGTATCGACGGGCACGGCGCAGACCATAACCAGCATCGCTGGTGGCTGAACAAGTCGTGAATGCGCTTCGTGACTATGCGCACATCGGGCTGGGCGCCCTTGCCGTATCTCGAGATCGGCTGCTAACGCACGCAGGCGCGCGCTCAGCACTTTCCAGCGACGGAAACCACGGGCAGCGGTGGGGCGGCCACCGTGCCGCAGCTGGCCCGAGTAATACCGCGTGCACCCGGACAGGTTGTTTGCGTAGCCCGCGGCACCGCATCGAATTCAGGTTCCCAGCAGTCATAGCGGACGTTCACACGATATCGTCCGATGCATTCTGGGGGAACCTGTTTTGAATCTTCTGTCCGGGCGGTCGACGGCTGTGATTCAAAACAGGTTCTACGACGGGGAAGGGCAGGGCCGCACGGACCGGTCTGGTTGGGTACGAGGATCCGGTGGCGGCCGGAGGATGCGCGAAAAGCGATGCTCGCGCGTCCTCCGGCCGGTGAGCCGGCCGGCTCAGCCGGTGAGCGAACGCCCGGCGGAGCGCAGGTCCTCGCAGGCCCGCACGACGCGGGCGGCCATGCCGCTCTCGGCCGCCTTGCCGTAGCTGCGTGGGTCGTACTGTTTCTTCACACCGACCTCGCCGTCAACTTTCAGCACTCCGTCATAATTCTTGAAAATATGGTCGACGATCGGCCGAGTGAACGCGTACTGAGTGTCGGTGTCCACATTCATCTTCACAACGCCGTAGTCCAGCGCTTCGCGGATTTCGGCCGGGTCGGAGCCGCTACCGCCGTGAAACACCAGGTCGAACGGCTTGGTATCGGCTGGCAGCCCGAGCTGTCGCGCGACATACTGCTGTCCGTCCCGAAGGATGCTTGGACGGAGTTTCACGTTGCCCGGCTTGTACACACCGTGTACGTTTCCGAAGGTTGCGGCGAGCATGTAGCGACCCCGTTCGCCGGTGCCGAGAACCTCGGCGGTTCGCCACATATCCGCTGGTGTGGTGTAGAGCTTCTCGTCGATCGCGCCGACGACCCCATCCTCCTCACCGCCGACGACGCCGATCTCCACTTCCAGGACGATCTCAGCCTGGTGGCATTCAATCAGGAGAGCGTCGGCAATCTTGAGATTTTCCTCGAGTTCGACCACCGAGCCGTCCCACATGTGTGACTGGAAGAGGGGGGGCCTTCCTTCGCTGAGAACCCGTTCCTTGGAGATCGCGAGCAGCGGACGCAGATAAGTGTCGAGTTTGTCCGCCGGGCAGTGATCGGTGTGCAGGGCGATATTGACCGGGTAGGCCTTTGCGACATGATGGGCGAACTCGGCGAGCGCCTGGGCGCCGAGGACCATGTTCTTCACCCTGGTGCCGGAGAGGAAATCGGCGCCACCGGTGGAAACCTGTACGATGCCGTCACTGCCGGCATCGGCGAAGCCCTTCAGCGCGGCGTTCAGGGTTTCGGACGAAGTAACGTTGATCGCCGGGTAGGCGAACGCCTCGGTCTTGGCCCGGTCAAGCATCTGCGCGTAGACGTCCGGGGTGGCGATGGGCATGGGTCTGGCTCCTGTGAGCAGTCGGGGTTGCGTGTCTGTCCGGTTGGTAATGAACTGATTTGTTCGGCAATCATGGGCGGGAAGCCGCACGATGAGTATGATGAGCGGGTCATCGGGGCGGGCTGGGATCCGTGAGTGTGGATGGCCCGTCCGGCGCGGCGCTCTATGCTGGCATCTTCACGCTCGTATTCGTCGACAGCGGCGTCCTCATCGATATCGATTTCTGGCTGCCTGGTGACACGATCCTGTTCGTTGCCGGCCTGCTCGCGGCAGACCCGCGCACGGACATGTCGCACAGTGCGCCCACGTCCGGGATCGTGCTGGCCGCGACCGCTGGCGCCGTAGTCGGTCATGTTACCGCGCCGAGGTCTGGCGGGCCCCGTCTCCAACGGCGTCACGGCCGGACACGTGCCTGTGTTGATGCCCTCTACCAGGGCTTTGGCACTCTGGCCCGGCTTGTGGCCCGGTTTGTCCGACGGATGCGGACGTTTGCCCCTGGGCGTGCGGGAGCGGGCACCACGGCTGGACTGCCGGTGCTGTCGCGATGTTCCCGATCGCGATGTTCCTGATCGGGGCGGGGCGGCGGTTGAGTTCCAGTGTCGTCGGTATCGCGGGCGGGTCCGTTCCGGCGCTACCGGGGGTAGCTGGCCTGGGTCGCTGGTCGCTTATCCGATACGGCGCGTCCGCGGGCTCCTCAGGCACAGCGATACGCTGGCCCGATCTGCTCATGACTATTCGGTCAAAAGCGATATCAGATGGCTCACCATGCCTAGTACTCGCTACCCTTGTCCCTGTTGGAGGGGACGCGGAGGGGACACGACGCGGGGGGGACCGACCATACGGAAGGTTCCATGGATCGACATCGCAGACATCGCCGTTCCCGGCAGGGCTGGTCCGGCGCTGTCCTGGCAGTATTCGTTCTTGTTCTTGCCACGACCGGGCTGCTGCTGACTCAGGTTGTCCACGGGGGAGGGCCCGCCGCCGCGGGCAATTCGACTGCCTCCTCGGCCCTGATGTCGTCGACATCACCGGTTGAGCTTGCGGCTCAATCTGTATCGCAGCAGATTGTCGACCGCGGCACGGTCAGCGGGACCGTTCAGATTCGCACCGCTGTCCCAGCCGACGCGCAGACGTGGGTGGCCTACGTTCTGCGAGGGCCCGGCACGATCGTCCGGGTGGCACCCGTTGCCCCATATGAGATCAGTCTCGATACCCGTTCGGTACCTGACGGCTTATACACCTTGAACGAGGCCGTGTTCAATGGGTCGCGGACCCCGTGGGTACGGACGAGCCGAATGCGGATCATCAACACGCCCGCACCGGCAAGCACCTCGGACGCACATGCGTCGCCCGGAGCGACGGTCATCCCGTCGCCGTCGTTCGTGCCGAGCCCACAGCCGCGGTCCGCGGCGGGCGCGGAGGCCACGGTGACAGGTCCCGCGCGCACGGCCGCGCCGGCCATACCGGTCGCCGCGACCGAGGCGGCGCCGGCAGACCCGGTATCCCAGGTGGTAACGCTCACGAACACCGAGCGGGCTAAAGCTGGCTGTGCTCCGCTGACCGTTGACTCCAGGCTGACAGCCGCGGCGCAGGCGCACAGCGATGACATGGCCACCCACAATTACTTCAGTCACACAAGCCAGGACGGCCGGACGCCGTTCCAGCGTATGGCCGCCGCCGGGTACCAGTTCTCGATCGCGGCCGAGAACATCGCCGCTGGGCAGCGCACTCCCGCTGAGGTCATGACCGGCTGGATGAACAGTGCCGGGCACCGTGAGAACATCCTTAACTGCTCGTTGAAGCAGATCGGCGTCGGCTACGGCGTGGGGGGCAGCTACGGGATGTACTGGACGCAGGATTTCGGGACGCCCTAGGAGTCACCGAGCGGGACTGGGGCGCACGCACCCCGGCCCCGCTCGGCCGCGTCCCCTGTTACCAGTCGCTTTTAACGTATATTTCGCTGCTTGTCGGGTGCTGGCGTACGCCGCATGATACCGGCAATTGCGTTCGGACGGTCACAGCCATCGGTTCTCAAAAGCGGTTACTCTTGGGTGCCGATCACGTAGGGTCGATATCATGCGACTGGAGCGACCTGTCGACGCGTTGGGCGTGACGGTGCGTTAGGTCTATCTAGTGGATCTTGATGGATCCGGGTGTGTCCGGGCCAGGGAACCCGGTGGATCGTGAACCGATCTTCCGAGAAAGTGGATCCCCGTGGTCTGTGTTTCACCGGGTGGACCCCAGGGCGAGAGGGGGCGACGTGGTTCGTGCGGTGGTGACCGGCGCTGGCGGATTCATCGGGGACGCGGTTGCGCGGGAGTTCCGTCTACGCGGCTACGACGTCGTGCCGGTAGACGTCCGTCGTGGTCCCGGCATCGTCGTGGCCGACATCACCCATCCGGGTGACTGGGAGAAACTCCTTGTCGGAGCGGATCTTGTCGTGCATGCGGCAGCGGTCGGGACAGGCGGCGGCGGCGAACTGACCGCGGTCCGCGCTGGCGTGCCGAGCCGGTCGGTTCCGCTTGCGGACGGTGAACTACGCAGGATCACGGTAGCGGGCACGGCCAGCGTCCTGGACGCATGCCAACGTGCTGGTGTCGGCCGCGTTGTCCACATTTCCTGCGTGAGCGTGCTGGGTGGCTCCTTCCCGGCCGAGGCTGACGAGGCCGTGCCCGTCACCATGACGGGCTTGGCGCGGGCTGACGCGCTGGCCGCGGCCGAGCACACGGCAATAGCCGCCGCCGCCCGCGGTCTGGCGGTGACGGTGCTGCGGGCCGGCGACGCGTACGGACCACGGGCGGGCAGATGGACCCTGTGGCCGTTGCTGCTGCTGCGGGCTGGCCGATTCGTTCTGGTGGACTCTGGCCGGGGCGTGCTGAGCCCGGTCCACGTCGACGACCTTGTTTCGGCGATCGCCGCGGTGGCGGACTCCCCGGCGACGGTAGGTGAGATCCTGCATGTCACCGGTGGCACGGGCATCGGGGCAGCCGAGTTTTTCGGCCGGTATGCGCGGATGGCGGGCCTGCCGCTGCCACACTCGGTACCTGCGGCGGTGCTTCGTACGCTCGACTCGGTCGACCGACTGCTGATCGAGCGTGGGTGGTTGTCCGGGCGGGTGAGCTCGCGCCTGCATCCTCGATCTTATGTCGATCTTGGCCCCCTTGCGTTGACGGAGCTGACCCGAACGGGTACCTACTCGATCGCAAAGATCAGACGCCTTGCCGGCTGGCAGCCCCGCGTTGGCCTTGACGAGGGGATGGCTCGCACGGAGGTGCTGCTGAGAGAGCGGGGACTGCTCGGCGTTGCGAAGCCCGCCAGCCGTGGGTGAGGGGCCGACCCTGACGACATCCAGGCTGCTCGCGCTTCCCCTGACGGTGTGGAACGCGGGCTTCGTGGCCGAGGAGCTGGGACCGCTGTTGGCGGGTGCGTGCCTGCACCGGGCGCAGGGGATCGCTGTCGACGCGGCGGGCGATCCGACCGCCGCGCTACGGCGGGACCTGCGCCGCCGAGCCGGTGCGGGGCGCGGTGTGATGACGTGGACGGTACGCGGTGACGACTCGGCGGCTGTCGGGCTGCTGGCGGTGGATGCCGTTGACCGGCGTGCCCTGGTGTCGGTGTCCATCGGACGTCCCTACCGGCGTCGGGGGTATGCCACCGAGGCGCTGCGGGCGCTGGCCAGCTGGCTGGAGTTCCGCGGTCAGGTAGTCGTCGAGAGCCGGGTGCGGGTGGGTGACCGCACGGGTGAGCGGCTGGCTGTGGCGACCGCGTTCGTGCCCGCGGACATAGTGCTGGCGGATGGTTGGCGGGTCTGGTTCCGGCCGCCGCCTCCGTAGCGTCACCACTGTCCGGGCGGCACGGTCGCATTCTCATCATTTTCATAACTTAGAGTTACCAAGCTGGCCCCGATGTTTACCTCGCCGCAGGATGCGGCACCATAGATGCGATGTCGCGAATGGGACGGTGTGGACCGGTCGCCCAGCTCGCGCGTCCGTGTCGGTTGATCATCGGCGCGTGTCATGGATGGGGGACCGTACGGTTGGCGCGAAGGCGCCTGGGAGGTTCTCAGAGTGAGCGTGGAAACCCAGCGTGAAGTCGCACTTACGAACAGTCCGGACGAGGCAGGTCCAGTGCGACCGCGCGGGTCCGAGGTCACGTATGATCATCTAATTATTCCGCCACATTGGCGCCGTTCGGACGAGTCCGGGCCAGGGGCGTGCAATCCGCTGTTCCCGGATGATCCGTGTATCGATCCGCATAATCCACAGACCGGTCCCATCACGGGCGCCATGACCGGCCCTCTGCTGGTGGGTACCACCGCTCGTGCGTTCGCCAAGCTCGACGACCTGGTCCGCCTCAATGCCGACGACCGCGCGGTCATCGACGCCCGGCGGGATGACGCCGAGCAGGCCCTGCGGGCGATCTTCCCGCCGCGCTGCGCGTTGCCTCTCGTCGGTGTGGCGACCATCGGTTCCGCGGGGCGTGACACGATGATCCGCCCGCTGGACGAGGTTGACATCTTTGTCGTGTTCAGCGCCGCCAACAGCGCGTGGAAGCGCTTCCGTTGGGACTCTCGCGACCTGCTGCTCTGTGTCCGTAACGCGATCGGCGGTGACCGCATCCAGACGATCGGCACGCGTGGCCAGGCCATGCGCATCGTCTACAACTCAGCCCCGGACGTCCATCTCGTGCCCGCCTTCGACCATCCGCGGGCTGGTTATGTCATGCCGGACTGTGTGGGCGGATGGCTGCCGACCCGCCCTGAGCGGCACGCGAGCTGGATGGCGGACGCGGGCCCGCGGGTCGCCTCGGCGGTTCGGCTGCTCAAGGCGTGGAATCGAGTCTGTGGCAGTCATCTGCGTTCGTTCCACCTGGAGGCGCTCGCGGGCAAGATTCTGATCAACCGTGGGCTCAACACCCGGCAAGCGCTGGCGGAGGTCTTCAGGCACATCGAGAACAAGGGATTCACCGCCTACGACCCGGCGGAGGTCGGCGGTGACCTGTCGACGTACCTGCAGCCAGGCGACTGCGACGCCCTTGCGGAGTCGGTGCGTTTCGCCCGTGCCCATGCTGATGACGCTGTTGAAGCGGAACAGGCAGGCCGGCACGAGGATGCTGTCAACCTGTGGCGGCAGGTATTCGGGCCGGAGTTTCCGACTTTCGGTTAGGGGCTTTCGCGGATATCGGTGGCAGAGTCCCTTCGCGACCGCGGCACGTCCGTGATGGCGGATGCCGCCTCCCGGGGCGTGGTCACGGCGTGCTCTGTGTGCTCTGTGTGCCCCAAAGCCCGACTAGGACCTCGGCGTTGTTGATGGTCGGTGGCAGAGCCGGCGCCGGCTGTCCCGAGCCGGTCCGGCGGTAGCGTCGCCAGGCGACTCGGCCACCAGATCTTCGGGCCGATGTCGAGCGCCAGCGCGGGGACGAGGATCGAGCGCACCACCAGGGTGTCGAGCAGCACGCCGAACGCCACCAGAAAGCCCACCTCGGCAAGCTGTACCAGCGGCAGGATGAACAGTACCGAGAAGGTGGCCGCCAGCACGACTCCCGCCGAGGTGATGACGCCGCCGGTGACGGCAAGCCCGTGGCGTACTCCCGGCTCGGGGCCGATTCTCTCAGCTTCTTCCCGGACCCTGATCATCAGGAAGATGTTGTAATCGATTCCCAGCGCTACCAGGAAGATGAATCCCAGCAATGGCAGGGAGGGATCGGCACCGGCGAAGCCGAACAGCCAGTCATATGCGAGCGCGCTGGCGCCGAGCGCGGCCAGGAACGACAGCACCACGGTCGCGATCAGCAGTAACGGGGTGACCACCGCCCTCAGCAGCAGCCCGAGAATCACGGCCAGGACACTCAGGACCACGGGGATGACGACCCGCTGATCGCGCACGGAGGCGGTGCGTACGTCCAGATTCACGGCGGTTGTTCCGCCGACCAGCCCGTCCGCGCCGGGTATCGCGTGGACGGCATCCCGGAGCTGTTTAACCGTGTCGAAGGAGGCCTTCGTGTCGGGCGGCGGCGAAAGAATAGCAATGAACTGGACCAGGTTCGCTCCGCGCCCGTTTTCTTCGGCAGCGGTGACCGCGGGATTTCCGCGAATGGTGGCAAGGACGTCGGCCGCGGCCGAGGCGTTGGCAATGACATATGCCGGCGCGGTCGCGCCAGCCGGGAAACTGCGCTGGGCGAGTTCCTGACCTACCACGGAGTCCACCGGTCCGGTGAATCCCTGATCTCCACGTAGGTCCGTGTTCAGATGTACGGTCGCGAACGCCAGCCCGGTCAGTACCAGCGTGGCCGCGATCCAGACCCGGCGAGGCCGCGCGGCGATTCGAGCGCCGGCCCGTGACCAGAAACCGGATTCCTCGACCGCTCCCGTGCCGTACACGGGGATGAACGGCCAGAACAACCGCCGGCCGCACGCGACAAGCACGGCCGGGAGAAGCGTCATCATCGTTACCAGCGCCGCGGCTATACCGATGGCTCCCACCGGGCCGAGACCTCGGTCGGAGTTGAGATCGCCCAGTAACAGGCACAGCAGGCCCACGATGACCGTCGCGGCGGAGGCGACGACCGCCGGCCCGGCCCGGCGGATAGCGACCCCCATTGCCTCGTGCGCACTTTCGTGCCTGGTCAGTTCCTCTCGGTATCGGGCGATGAGCAGAAGCGCGTAGTCGGTGCCCGCGCCGAATACAAGCACCCGTAATATTCCAGCGCTCTGCCCGTTGACGGTCAGCTCGCCGTACCTGGCCGCGAGATAGGTCAGGGCGGTGGCCACCTGGTCGGCGATGGCGACCGACAGCAGCGGCGCCAGCCACAGGAAAGGGCTGCGGTAGACGATGAGGAGAATGACCGCGACAACCCCACCGGTGACGAACAGCAGGGTGGTATCGACACCGCTGAACACGTCGTAGGAGTCTGTCAACAGACCGGCTGGTCCGGCCAGCCCCGTCTGTAGCCCGGGCGGCGCGGCATTGCGCACGATCCGGCGGATCTCCTTGACGTCATGGGTGAAATCCACGATGTCTGACCGCTGCGCGAGGCTGATACTCAGCAGCAGCGCATTGCCCCTGGGGGACGGGATAGGCCCACCGATCGGGATTACGGAGAACCTTTGGAGCTCGTGACCGAGCGCCTCCACCGTTGCCCGGTCGGCGGAGGTCAGCTCGGGATCACGGGCGAAGACGACGATCGCCGGTACGGCGTCCCCGCCCGGCAGGAGCCGCTGGGCCGTGAGCACGCGGGTGGATTCGGCTCCGGCGGGCAGGAAGGCCGCGGCGTCGTTCTTCTGCGCGTCGGCCAGTCTGGACGCGAGTGGGCTGACAACGACCGTAATAATGATCCACAGCAGGAGGGCGGCCCACTTGAGCCGTGGCCGGGCCGACCACGCGACGATTCTCCAGGCTCTGTCCACCAGCATCCCCGCCTCCGGTCCCAAGCAAGGATGTTCGCAGGAAGGCCGTCTGAGACGGAAGCGATACGGCGGGCGCGACAGCGTGACGGGTTATCAGGGTTTTCGAGCAGGCGGCATGCTGTGCCCCATCAGCCTGCGGCTCCATCGACACCCGGAGCGCCAGCTTCGGTGGCCCAGGCGGTGGCGATGCCGGCGGCGACGGTCACGTTGTTGCGGACGACGGCGATGTTCGTCTCCAGGCTGGCGCCGGCCGTTTCGCGGTGGAACGTCTCCAGCAGGAAAGGGGTGACGGCCTTCCCGCGCAGGCCCCGCCGGGCCGCCCCGGCCAGCGCCTCAGCGAGGACCCGGTCATGCAGGTCATGGTCGAGCTGCTCGGCCTCGGGCACCGGATTGGCGACGACCACGGCAGAGCGCAGGCCGAGCGTGTCGGCATCGGCCATGACGGCGGCGACCTGCCGCGCGTCCTCCACCCGCCAGTCGACAGCGAACTCCGTCCGGGACAGGTAAAAACCGGGGAAGCTGTTCGTTCGCCACCCGAGCAGGGTCACGCCGAGGGTTTCCAGCCGTTCGAGCGTCGCGCCGACGTCCAGGATCGACTTCACCCCCGCGCAGACCACGGTGATCGGGGTACAGGCCAGCGTGACCATGTCCGCGGATTCGTCCGCGCTGTCGGCCCAGCCGCGGTGCGCCCCGCCGAGCCCGCCGGTGGCGAAGACGCGGATGCCGGCACGGGCGGCGAGCAGCGACGTGGCGGCGACCGTGGTCGCGCCGGTACGGTGCAGCGCGGAGGCGACGGGCAGGTCCCGGACGGACAGCTTCGCTACATCCGAGGCCTCCGCGATTGCGCTGAGCGCATCCGGGCACAGGCCGACGGTGGGTGTCCCGTCGATCACGGCGATGGTGGCCGGCGTCACTCCGCGGTCGCGCAGCAGCGTTTCCAGCTCGGCCGCGACCTCCCGGTTACGGGGACGCGGCAGGCCGTGGGCGATCAGTGTCGACTCCAGCGCGACCACCGGCTGCCCCGTGCCCAGCGCTGCCCGGACCTCGTCGGCAACCGCGAGCCCTCGCATCGCCCGACACTATCCAGGCGCGGCGCCATCAGCCGCCGCGCCTGGTCGAGGTCAGGCGAAAAGATCGTGTACCGTCACCGGGCGTAGCCCCTTCTGCTGAAGACCGGTGATGATTCGAGGCAAGGCGGGGATCGTGCCCGCATGCCCGAAGTGCAGGCTCACCACCGAGCCGGGCTGTACCGCGGCAAGCGTGCGCGTGACCACCGCGTCGGCGCCGGGGTCGGTGTAGTCGAGCGGATCCACATCGTAGGACAGGCAGTGCGCGTAACCAGCCCGGCCAGCCTCGGCGAGCACCGTCGGGGTGGCATGGTGCATCGCTGAGGGCCGGAAGTAGTCCCCCGGCCCGCCGGTCACCCGCTCCATGATCTCCTGCGAGCGCTCCACCTCCGAGCGCACCACGGCAGCGCTCTGTCGGTCAAGATCGGCGAGATGGGTGTACGTGTGGTTCCCGATTTCGTGTCCGGCGTCCCGGACGCGGCGGGCGTAGTCCGGGTACCGCTCCAGCCAGTTGCACACGAACATGCAGGTGATCGGCACTTGGGCCTGGGCCACGGCGGCGAGGAGCCCGTCGACCAGAGCGATGTCGCCGTTGGTGTGGAACGTCAGCGCCACCTCCGGACGGCCTGAGCTCGCGCGTACCAGTTCGGTCGCCGGGCCGCCTCCGGTGGATGGTGTTGAGGAGGCTGCCGCGGCGGCACCCGCCGACGGCGGGACAACTCCCGCGGTGGCCGTTGGCGGCGTGCCCGCCGACGGCTCGGCGCCGCGGCCGCTGTCACCACCGCCGTTGTCGGTGCCACCGCTGGTACGGCCGCCAGCCGCGCATCCGGCGAGCACCACCGCCGCACCCGCGAGCAGGCCGCGCCGAGTCGATGAACCGGAAAAGCACACCGCAGCACCTTACCGCCGGTGCTGGGTCAGCCCCATCGCGCGTTTCGCGGGGTTGATCGCGCTCTTCGCTTCGGCTATGCTTCGAACGTGAGTTCGACTTCCTTTGGGGTAGAAGGGGTGGCCGGTATGCGGTTGGCTGATCTGCCCGCACGGCGGGGTATGGCGGCTCGGTTCGATCCGCTCTCTGATCCTGACGCCGTGAGCGGAGATCGGAACAGAGCTCATCGGGCGTGTGCGTTGACCGTGTCGTCCTCGCTCGAGGGCAAGATGTTCCTGCGGGGCCAGCTCGACGCGGAAGGAGGGGAGACCGTCACCGCGGCCTTGGACGCGGCTATGGGAGGAGCGCCCGCGGCGGACGATACGCGCTCCAAAGCCCAGCGTCGGGCGGACGCCCTGGTCGAAATCGCCCGACATTATCTGGGCCAGGCAGATCTTTCGCAGGTGCATGGCCATCGACCGCAGCTGACCGCTGTAGTCGATGTCGCGGCGTTGCTACCGCCGATGCGGGCAGCAACCTCGGCGGCCTCAGAAGCCGGCCCGGATCTTCCTGCCGTCCCCGCGCGTGCGGCAGCGGCGGTCCGTCCGCCGGAGTTTCCCACGAGGCTCACCGTCCGTGCTGGTTTCACCGGCGGATGGCCGATCAGTCTTGCCGCCATCCGCCGGATCGCGTGCGACGCACAAGTCAGTCATCTGCTGACCTGGGGCGAAAGTAAAATTTTCGATCTCAGTCGGGAGGCTCCCACGGTCTCTGCCGCGCAGCATCGCGCGTTGGAGCTCCGCGACGGCGGATGCGTCTACCCGGGCTGTGACCGGCCGCCGTCGTTCTGCGACGGTCATCATCTCGTGCATTGGATCGATGGGGGGCCGACCGAGCTCGACAATCTTGTTCTGCAATGCGGGCGGCATCATCGGAGGCTCCATGAGGAAGGCGAGACCCTCTACCGCGACGACATCGGCACCTGGCGGATCCGGGGAGCCGACGCCGACAGTGAGCCCTAGGGCGTGTTTCGAAAGCCATCTGTCCGGCTCGCCACGTCCAGGCGGCCTCTGGCTGCGTTCTCGGCCACACCGATACAACTCATCCGGTATCGGTGTGGCCTGCGGCCTTGCCAGGAACTACCTGGACGCGGCTCCCTGATCGAACCACGACTTCCGAAACACGCCGTAGTCCGAACCGATCATCCGGTATGCACCGCGGGGTGAACCTGGAGACCACGGCGGTTCGGGCCGACATCGACGACAACCTCGTCGCCGTCCCGTACGGTGCCGGCGAGCAGCTCCCGGGCCAGCGAGTCTCCGATCGAGGTCTGCACCAGCCGCCGCAGCGGGCGGGCCCCGAAAACCGGGTCGAAGCCGGCGTCGGCCAGCCAGGCACGTGCCGCGTCGGTGACCGTCAGCGTGATCCGCCGGTCGGTGAGCCGGGCTCGCAGCAGGCCAAGCTGGAGGTCGACGATGCGGGCCAGGTCGTCGCGGTCAAGCTGGTCAAAGACCAGGACATCGTCGAGCCGGTTGAGGAACTCGGGCTTGAATGCCTCCTGGACGACGACCATCACGGAATCGTGCCGCACCTGTGGCGACAGAGTCGGATCCGCGATGAATTGCGACCCGAGGTTGGACGTCAGTACCACGATCGTGCTGCGGAAGTCGACCGTCCGGCCCTGGCCGTCGGTGAGACGCCCGTCGTCGAGCACCTGCAGGAGGATGTCGAAAACGTCCGGATGCGCCTTCTCGATCTCATCCAACAGGATGACACTGTACGGGCGGCGGCGGATCGTCTCGGTGAGCTGCCCGCCCGACTCGAATCCGATGTAGCCGGGTGGCGCGCCGATGAGCCGCGCCACCGAGTGCTTCTCGGCGTACTCGCTCATGTCGATGCGCACCACCGCGCGTTCGTCGTCGAACAGAAAGTCCGCGAGCGCCTTCGCCAGCTCGGTCTTGCCGACCCCGGTGGGGCCGAGGAAGAGAAAAGAGCCGGTCGGCCGGTCCGGGTCGGAGATGCCGGCGCGGGCACGGCGCACGGCATCGGAAACAGCACGTACCGCGGCCCGCTGGCCGATGACGCGCCTGTGCAGCTCGTCCTCCATCCGGAGCAGTTTGGCGCTTTCACCCTCCAGCAGCCGGCCGGCGGGAATTCCTGTCCAGGAGGCGACGACTTCGGCCACATCGTCCGGGCCGACCTCCTCCTTCAGCATTGCGCCGTCTGCCTCGTCCGCGCCGGGCAGCGCGTCGGTTGCCGCGGCGAGCCGTTTCTCCAGGATGGGGATCGTGCCGTAGCGCAGCTCGCCGGCCTTGGCCAGGTCAAGGTCGCGCTCGGCGACCTCAATGGCCCGCTTGGCGTTCTCCAGCTCCTCCTTGACCTTCTGGACCTCGACGATGGAGCTCTTCTCCCGCTGCCAGCGGGCGGTCAGGCTGGACAGCTCGGTCCGCTTCTCGGTGAGTTCGCGCTGGAGGCGGCCGAGACGGTCCTTGGATGCCTTGTCGCTCTCCTTGGCCAGAGCCATCTCCTCGATCTCCAGGCGCCGGACGGCCCGCTCCAGCTCGTCGATGGCCACCGGCCGGCTGTCGATCTCCATCCGGAGCCGGGACGCGGCCTCGTCCACAAGGTCGATGGCCTTGTCAGGCAGGAAGCGCCCGCTGACGTACCGGTCGGACAGGGTGGCGGCGGCGACGAGAGCCGCGTCGGTGATGCGAACACCGTGGTGCACCTCGTAGCGTTCCTTGAGCCCGCGCAGGATGCCGATGGTGTCCTCCGTCGACGGCTCGCCGACCAGAACCGGTTGGAACCGGCGCTCCAGGGCTGGGTCCTTCTCGATACGGGTGCGGTACTCGTTGAGGGTTGTCGCGCCAATCATGCGCAGCTCGCCGCGGGCGAGCATGGGCTTGAGCATGTTGCCGGCGTCCATGGAACCTTCGGCGGCGCCGGCACCGACCACCGTGTGCAGCTCGTCGATGAACGTGATGAGCCGGCCTTCGGCGGAGCGGATCTCGTTGAGGACGGCCCGCAGCCGCTCCTCGAACTCGCCTCGCAGTTTCGACCCGGCAACCATCGACCCGAGGTCGAGCGAGACGATGCGCCGGTCGCGCAGGGACTCCGGAACATCACCGGCGACGACCCGCAGCGCGAGGCCTTCGACGATTGCGGTCTTGCCGACGCCCGGTTCACCGATGAGGACCGGGTTGTTCTTCGTCCGCCTGGACAGGACCTGCACAACCCGTCGGATCTCGGCGTCACGGCCGATAACCGGGTCGAGTTTGCCGGCCCGCGCCTGCTCGGTCAGGTCGACGGAGAACTTCTCCAGCGCCCGGTAGGCGCCCTCGGGATCGCGGCTGGTCACTCGGCGGACACCGCCGCGGACGGTGTCGAAGGCTCCGCGCAGGGTCTCGGCCGTCGCCCCGAACTCGGTCAGCACCCGGGAGGCCTCACCGCCCTCCTCCGCGAGCGCGACCAACAGGTGCTCGACCGAGGTGTATTCGTCATCGAGCCGATTCGCCTGCCGCTCGGCGTTGTCGAGGACGGTGATGAGCTGCCGGGACAGCTGCGGCGGGGAGACGCTGGCGCCGGTGGCGTGTGGCAGCCGGCTGACCGCCGCTTCCGCGCGGGCGCATACCTGGGCGAGCGGGACCTCGGTGGCGTCGAGCAGGTCGATCGCCACCCCGTTCGGCTGGCTCAGGACGGCTACCAGCAGATGAAGCGGGTCGACGAGCGGCGAGCCGTCGCCGGTGGCGCGGCTGACTGCGGAGGAGAGTGCTTCCTGGGAGCGGGCGGTGAGCCGGTCAGCGTTCATGGGAGTCCTAGAATGATCGTTTTGTGTGTTCCATCTTCACTAACGCTCAGAATAGTTGAGCCGTTCCGGCTTAAGAGTGCCCGAGGATAGGGCGTTCGATCAGTGAGCGGCTCATCCACGCCCGATCCGGCAAGGCGGCGGAGGAAGGCGCCCTGGTGCTGGGCGCCGACTGACGACAAGGCGGTCGGGCGGGATGCGGGGAGCCGCGAGCCGGGTCCA
>NZ_CAKJTM010000001.1:131961-157435 GCF_917627345.1 Protofrankia sp. CiP3
TGCCGTCGTGCCTGGGCTGGGGTGGCTGGGCTGATCTACCGGCGCGGGCCCGGTCGCCAGACCACGATCGCGCCGCGGTCGATCGGCACGAGATCCCGTCGGTGGCTCCTGTGCGCATCGGCCACCCTGCGTTCGGCCTCAGCGTGGGCCAGCGCCAGTTCCTCGGTGAGTTGCCGGATTTGATCTTTCAAGATCATAACCTGGCTGCCCAGGTCCAGGATCCGGCGGATTCCCTGTAGGTTGATGCCCTCCTCCTGGGAAAGCCGCTGTACCTCCCGCAGCATTGCGACGTCCCGGACGGAGTACCGCCGGCCGCGTCCGGATGTCCGCCCCGGAGTCACGAGCCCCAGCCGGTCGTAGGCCCGCAGCGTCTGCGGGTGCATGCCGGCCAGCTGCGCGGCAATGGAGATCACATACACGGGCGTGTCGTCGTCGTGCGCCGGTCCGGGGCCGGGCTGGGGTGTCGCGGGCAGAGCGGCCGGTGGGTGCGGCGGATCGGCCGTGCGGCTCGGCCGTGGTTTCATGGCCGGCCCTCCATCTGTGCCATCAGCGATGTGCGTGGATCTTCGGGATGGGCGTGCGCGAACTCCTGCAGCGCGGTGCGGGCCTTGGGGGAGAGGTCAGCGGGCCGTGGCACTGTGACTTCGATCGTCACGATGAGGTCACCGTGGCCATGGCTGCCCCGCGGTACCCCACGTTCCCGTACCCGCAGGCGCCGCCCGCTCGACGTGCCGGACGGCACCTTCACCGTCAGCGGAGCACCGTCGATCGTCGGCACCTTCACCGACGCGCCCAACGCGGCCTCCGTGAAGGTCACCGGCAAGGTGATCGTCAGGTTGTGGCCCTCGCGGCCGAAGACCGGATGGGCGAGCACGTGGACGGTTACTTCGAGGTCGCCGGACTGTCCGCCGCGCTCACCCGGCGAGCCGCGGCCCCGGACCCGGAGCCGTTGACCGTCCGCGACGCCTGGCGGGATGCGGATGCGCTGCTCGCGCTCCCGCCGGCCTGTGCCCAGACAGCCTGGGCACGGCGAATCAATAATCGTCCCCTTGCCGATGCAGTCGCGGCACGGCTCCGACAGCGCGAACCCACCCTGGGAGCGGGACACCACGCCCAGGCCCCGGCAGGTTGGGCAGGTCCGTGGCGTCGTGCCCGGACGGGCACCGCATCCCGCGCAGGTAACACAGGTCGCCGCGCCTGGCAGCCGGACAGTGGCTTCAAGCCCCGTCAGAGCCTTCTCGAACGGGATCGTGACTTCAGCCGCGATGTCGCCGCCACGGCGGGGGCCACGGCCCGTCGGTGGCCTTTGGAACAGGTTGTCGAACAGGCCTCCGAGCCCGGGACCGGGACCAGGGCCTGCGCCTGCGCCACCCAGCAGGTCATCGAGGTTGAACGCGCTGGATCCGCCGGATCTGAAGCCGCCCGGTTGGTAACCGTAACCACCAGCCGGATGACCACCGGTGTTACCCGCGGTGAACAGCGCTCGCGCCTCGTCGTACTCCCGGCGCCGGGTTTCGTCCGACAGGACGTCGTAGGCCTCGGAAATCTCCTTGAAGCGGGCCTCAGCCTTCGGGTCATCGGGATTCTTATCCGGATGCAGCTCAAGGGCAAGCCGGCGGTAGGCCTTCTTGATGTCGGTCGCCGAGGCGTCCTTGGGGACGCCGAGAGCGGCGTAGTAATCCTTTTCGACCATGTCACGAACACTCACGGCGCCCCTCCTTTCACCATCATGTCGCGTATGGACGCTTGAGGCGGATTTTTCCTGGCAGAAGGTCGAATGACATCGACTACTCGACGGCTTCCGCCGCGCCGCCTTCCGTGCTCGGCGTGCTCTCCACCGGCAGGTCCGCCGTGCCCTGAGCGGTCTCGGCGTCCGGCGCCGGTTCGGCGACTGAGACCTGTGCCGGCCGCAGCACCCGGCCGGCGTGGCGATAGCCGGCACGGAAGACGTCCACACAGGTCGACCGGGTCACCTGCGAGGAGTAGGTGTGCATGAGAGCGTCGTGGACCAGGGGGTCGAACTCGTCCCCCTGAGCGCCGAACCGCTCGAGCCCGGCGGTCTCAAGCGCGCTTTCCAGGGACTCGGCGACGGCCTTGAACGGGCCTTCCAGATCACCGTGGTCGCGTGCCCGGCCGATGTCGTCGAGGGTGGGCAATAGCGCCGTCAGCAGCTTTCCCGTCGCCTGCTCGGCCATGACCTGGCGGTCCCGTTCGACCCGCCGGCGGTAGTTGTCGAACTCGGCCTTGAGCCGCTGGAGGTCGGCGGTACGTTCAGCCACCTGCTTACGCAGGGGTTCCAGCAGCCCGTCCTCGGCCACGGAGCTGGCCGGCGCGGTGGCGGAGCTGGCTGTCGCGGTGGTGGTGGTGCCGCCCGTGGCCTTCGCCCCCACCCGGCTGGCCTCTTCCCGTACCTGCCCGCTCTCGGGATCAATACGGCGTCTGTCCCGGACGATCACAGGCTCGTCCGGCGTGGACATGCCGAGCGTCCAGTCATCCCCATGAGCCGAGGTCACTTCTTGTCCTCCTCGTCCACTATCTCGGCATCCACGACGTCGTCGTCCGTGCCCGGACCGGATGCGCCACCCGCGCCCGAAGCCGCCGCGCTCTGCGCATCCGCGTAGAGCGACTGGCCCATCGCCGAACTGGCCTTCGCGAGTTCGGCGGTGGACTCGCGAATGGCCGCGATGTCGGTACCGCCAACCGCCGCGCGCAGCGTGGACAGCTTCTCCTCCACGTCACTCTTGATCGCGGCGTCGATCTTGTCACCGTTTTCGGCCAGGAAGCGTTCGGTGGAGTACACGAGGGTCTCACCCTGGTTGCGGGTCTCAGCCTCCTCGCGGCGCTTGCGGTCCTCCTCGGCGTACTGCTCGGCGTCACGGACCATCTTGTCGATGTCGTCCCGGGGCAGCGCCGAGCCGCCGGTGATCGTCATCGACTGCTCCTTGCCGGTGCCGAGGTCCTTCGCGGAGACATGGACGATGCCATTGGCGTCGATGTCAAAGGTGACCTCGATCTGCGGGATGCCCCGCGGCGCCGGCGGCAGCCCGGTGAGCTCGAACATGCCGAGCTTCTTGTTGTAGGAGGCCATCTCACGCTCGCCCTGGAAGACCTGGATCTGCACGGACGGCTGGCTGTCCTCAGCGGTGGTGAAGATCTCCGACCGCTTGGTCGGGATGGTCGTGTTCCGTTCGATGAGCTTGGTCATGATGCCGCCCTTGGTCTCGATACCGAGGGAGAGCGGGGTGACGTCGAGCAGCAGGACGTCCTTGACCTCGCCCTTGAGGACACCGGCCTGCAGAGAGGCGCCCACGGCGACGACCTCGTCGGGGTTGACGCCCTTGTTCGGCTCCTTGCCGCCGGTCAGCTCGCGCACCAGGTCGACCACGGCCGGCATCCGGGTGGATCCGCCGACGAGCACGACGTGGTCGATGTCGCTGACCTTGACTCCGGCGTCCTTGACGGCCTGCTGGAAGGGGTGCTTGCAGCGGTCGATCAGATCGGACGTCATCCGCTGGAACTCCGAACGGGTCAGGGTGACGTCCAGGTGCAGCGGCCCCTCAGCCGAAGCGGTGATGTAGGGCAGGTTGATGCTGGTCTGGGTGGACTGCGACAGTTCGATCTTTGCCTTCTCGGCGGCTTCCCGCAGGCGCTGCAGGGCCATCTTGTCCTTGCCGAGGTCGACACCGTGCTGACCGGAGAACGTCTTGATCAGATGGTCGGTGACGCGCTGGTCCCAGTCGTCACCACCGAGGTGGGTGTCACCGGAGGTCGACTTCACCTCGACGACCCCGTCACCGATCTCCAGCAGTGACACGTCGAAGGTACCGCCACCGAGGTCGAAGACCAGAATGGTCTGTTCCTTCTCGCCCTTGTCCAGCCCGTAGGCGAGGGCGGCGGCGGTGGGCTCGTTCACGATGCGCAGGACGTTGAGACCGGCGATGGTGCCCGCCTCAGTGGTCGCCTGGCGCTGGGCGTCATCGAAGTAGGCGGGCACGGTGATGACGGCGTCGGCCACGGTCTCGCCGAGGTAGGACTCGGCATCCCGCTTGAGCTTCTGGAGGATGAACGCGCTGATCTGCTGCGGGGTGAAGTCCTTGGTGTCGACCTTCATCTTCCAGTCGGTGCCCATGTGGCGCTTGACCGACCGGATGGTCCGCTCGACGTTCGTGACCGCCTGCCGTTTCGCGACCTCGCCAACCAGGACCTCACCGTTCTTGGCGAAGGCGACGACGGACGGAGTCGTCCGGGAGCCCTCGGCATTGGCGATCACCGTGGGTTCGCCGCCCTCGAGCACGCTCACAACGGAGTTCGTGGTGCCGAGGTCGATACCGACCGCTCGTGCCATGTCTGTGTGCCTCTCGGATCAGGACGGCCCGGCTGCTCCGTTCTTGTGGGAGCCCGGCCGGGACCGCTCGTGTAGTAGTTGAGCCCTGCTGACTCAGAATCTAATGATAGACGGGTCACCGTCAAACATGAGTCTCTGGAGCTCAAGGTTGTTGAGAGGGATTCTGTTCCCCGAGGCTGTGGTACTCGGCCGTCGGCCGTCGGCCGCGGGATGCGCGACAGCCCGAGGCATGACAGGGCCCGAGGCATGACAGAGCCCGAGGCATGACAGAGCCCGCAGACGCGCGGACGGCCGGCGGGCACATGCCCACCGGCCGTCCGCGCGGGGGAATCACATTAGTGGTCGGCGGAGACCATGACCGCGGAGGGTGCCGGATCAGGCGCTGAACGGATCGCCGGGATCCTGCGCGCCCTGGTCCCGGTGGCCACCAGCTGAGTTGGTGCCGGTGCCATCCCCATCGTCATAGTGGGTCTGGCGCGGGACCGACCGTAGCGGGCGAACAGCGGCCAGCACCCGCCCGCGCCGCCGGCCTGTTGACGGGTCGTCGGTGAGACGTCCGGGCGATGCCTCTGTCATGCTTGTGAGTTCGCTGATGAGGTCGCTGTCGCTGGTGTTCTCGTCGTCGTCGCCCTCGCCGTTGGTGGGTATCGGCGGGACGCCGGACTGGCCGCTCGTTTCGGCGAGCTGCGTGAGATCACTTTCGATCTTCGCTAGTTGGTCGAGCATGTCGGCCGCGTCGCCGCCCCGTTCACGGATGGTGCGCAGCGCGTCCATCAAAATGAGCCACTGGTCGCGGTCGACGGTGATGGCGTCCGTGGGCGGGTTGGCGGAGTAGGGCGGGAACAGGCGCTGGACGACGGCGAGCACCTTGGTGACCTCCGCCGGGTTGAGCCTGTCCGGCCGTCCCCGGACGTAGGACACGAGATCTTTCAAGCTGATGACGGTGACACCCTCGACCGCTCCGTCGCTCCACAGAACGCCTGCCTCGACCATCGCGAGAATCGGCGTTACCGGAATTTTGATCATCGGTGTGGCTGTGCGGGTCCGGGCGCGTACCTCGTCGCCGAGCCATTTGGTGAGGTCGAGCGGCTTTCGGAGCGACTGCCCGTCGACCTTGGCTCCGTCCTTGCCCCCGTCCTTGGCGTAGCGCACCGTGCCGGTGGAGGCGTCACTTTTGATCACCATGACTCCGCCCGGCCCGACCAGAAGGTGCCCGACGCTCGCCGCTGAACCGGGGACGCTGCGATCATGCATGATCACATACCCGTACCGGCGGAGCCGGTTGATCGCGCTGGCCGTCTTGCGTTCGGCTTCGGCGCCTTCGCGCAGCGCCTCGATCTCGGGGACCGGATCGAACGACCGGCCGATCACGATCAGTGGCCAGCCCAGCTCGATCAGCAGAAACACGCCTACGGCGATGGATGTCGACAGGCCCAGGCCCAACGCGACCAGGACCGCGAATACCACGGCGATGGGGAAGGCGCGCAACGCGGCGCGGGGCACGGTGTACGCGAGGCGCTCGCGCCGCATCCGCGCGTGCTGTTCCCGCGCACGCTGGTAGGCCATCTGGAGGGAGTAGCCGGGCCGGTCCCGCGGGTCGCCTCCGAACGGGCTTCTGAGCGGGCCCCTGGCCGGGCTCTTCGTCGTACTCGCCATCGTGTCCACCATGGATCGTGAGGTCGCCAACGTCGTCCGGAGCCTTGGAGGCTCTGACAACAGGACTGTTCGGCTCGTGGCGTCGGGCGGCGCCTCGGTCAACGCCCAGCACCTCCGGCGTCTCCCTCCGCCGCCTCGCGATCCATCCGCCCGGACACCGCTGTCTGATCGAACGCCCTGCTGCCGGAGCTTCCTGGTAATCACAATTCTTCCAGGCGCCGAGCATCACCGCGGCAGCGCGTACGCGTATTACAGGCCGCATCCATCCTGCAACCGTTGGGCTCGCCGGGACAAGTGAATCACTGTAATTGGCCCAAATTTCCCGTGGTTGGGGGGCCGTTGGTCCGGCCCGGCTTTGTTGCTAGATAGTTATATGATATTGCTATTTGGTTCGGTTGGGGAGGCCGAGCGCCGAGCCAGGGCTGGCCGGAGTGTCCCGCCGGTGCCGGCTGGGTTGCCCAAGGGCTGCGCGTGGCCCGTGCGTGGAGGAAGGTAAGCAGCGGTCTTGTGGGCAACTGCCTGGGTCGGTGAGCAAGTTACCGGCTGGTAGCAGTAGGCTCCCACCGTCGGTAGGAGTGACTGGAGGATGTGTGAGACTCGCTGTCGGTGGAGTGATCGCCGTTGTCGCTCTGGCGGTGGCCGGACGACGGTTTTACTGGTTGTTCAGGCTGATCCGCCAGGGCCAGCCGGCTCCCGGCCGGTTCGACGGGGCGGCCGAGCGTCTGTGGAGTGAGATCAGTGAGGTCGGCGGCCAGCGAAAACTGCTGAAGTGGACGGTCCCCGGGCTCGCGCATGCCTTCACCTTCTGGGGCTTCACGATCCTCATGCTGACCGTGATCGAGGCGTTCGGCGCGCTCTTCGACGACCACTTCCACATACCGCTGTTCGGGCACTGGGCGGCGGTCGGCTTCGTCGAGGACTTCTTCGCGGTGGCGGTGCTCGCCGGGCTCGTGGCCTTCACGATCATTCGGCTGCGCAACGCGCCGGCCCGTCTCGAGCGCCGGTCGCGCTTCTACGGCTCGCACACGGGGCCGGCCTGGGTCATCCTAGGAATGATCACGTCGGTGATAGTCACCCTGCTGATCCTGCGGGGCGCCCAGTTCAACGCCGGCACCCACCCGCAGGGCGACACGAGGTGGGCCTTCGCGTCCTACCTGGTCAGCCGTCCGCTGGACGTCTTCTCGACGTCGGCCAACAAGCACATCGAGACCGTCTTCCTGCTGCTCAACATCGCCATCATCATGGGCTTCCTGGTGCTCGTCGCCTACTCCAAGCACCTGCACATCTTCCTTGCGCCGATCAACGTCATCACCAAGCGTGAGCCCAAGGCGCTCGGCCGGCTCGGCAGCACCCCCGACATCGAGAGTCTGATGGAGGCCGACGAGCCGATCGTCGGCGTCGGCAAGGTCGAGGACTTCTCCTGGAAGGCCATGCTCGACTTCTCCACCTGCACGGAGTGCGGGCGCTGCCAGAGCCAGTGCCCGGCCTGGAACACCGGCAAGCCGTTGTCGCCGAAGCTTCTGATTATGGATCTTCGGGACCACCTGTTCGCGAAGGCGCCGTATCTGCTCGCGGCCAAGGCGGCTGGGGACAGCGAGGAGGCCACGGCTCCGGCCGGCGCGGCCACCGGCGGTTCGGCGGAAACGTCGACGAAGCACGTTGCCCACCACGTGCCCGAGTCGGGCTTCGGGCGGGTTCCCGAGCCCGGTCAGCCGCAGGTCGACCGGCCGCTCGTCGGCACCGAGGAGGAAGGCGGGGTCATCGACCCCGACGTCCTGTGGTCCTGCACCAACTGCGGCGCCTGCGTCGAGCAGTGCCCCGTCGACATCGAGCACGTCGATCACATCATCGACATGCGCCGTTACCAGGTCATGATCGAGTCGGCCTTCCCGAGCGAGGCCGGCGTGATGTTGCGCAACCTGGAGAACAACGGCAACCCGTGGGGTGTGTCACCCCGGGTCCGCACGGAGTGGACCGAGGGGCTGGCATTCGACGTCCGGGTGCTCGACGGCGGTGCGGCCATTCCGGACGATGTCGAGTACCTGTACTGGGTGGGCTGCGCCGGCGCGATCGAGGACCGGGCCAAGAAGGTCTCCCGGGCGTTCGCCGAGCTGCTGCACACCGCCGGGGTGTCGTTCGCCATCCTCGGCACAAGCGAGTCCTGTACCGGGGACCCGGCCCGCCGGCTCGGTAACGAGTACCTGTACCAGGAGATGGCCAAGGCCAACATCGAGGTTCTCAACGCCGCGTCCGCGAAGAAGATCGTGGCAACCTGCCCGCACTGTTTCAACAGCCTCGCGAACGAGTACCCGGCACTCGGCGGGACATACGAGGTCATCCATCACACACAGCTGCTCGGCAAGCTCGTCGAGGACGGGAGGCTCATCCCCGTCCAGCCGGTGGACTCGTCGGTCACCTACCATGATCCGTGTTTCCTCGGCCGGCACAACCAGGTCTACACCCCGCCGCGGGAGATCCTCGACAGTATTCCCGGCCTGCGCAGCCAGGAGATGCACCGCTGCAAGGACCGTGGCTTCTGCTGCGGTGCCGGCGGCGCCCGCATGTGGATGGAAGAGAAGATCGGTAAGCGGGTCAACGTCGAACGGGTGGACGAGGCGCTCGCGCTCGATCCGGACATCGTGTCCACGGCCTGCCCGTTCTGCATCGTCATGCTGACCGATGCCGTGACCGAGAAGAAGCAGTCCGGCGGGGCAAGGGAAGGCGTCGAGGTCCTGGACGTCTCCCAGCTGCTCGCCCGCTCGCTGGCCGCGCCGGCCCAGGCCGGGGGCGTCCCTCCAACGGCGACGGTGGGCAGCGCTGTCGCGGCGGACACCGCTGGTGGGGGGACAGACAGTGCGGGAGCATCCGGGTCCGACTGATGTGACGTCGCCCTGATGTGACGCAGCCCGGAACGATGTGGATCCGCTGTCATGCTGACAGCACCCCATGCACATCGTTCCGGGCTTTTCCGCGTTCGGGCCCTAGAGCGCCCGGCAACAGGGGACGCGACGTCGCGGGGCTGGGGCACACACCTCGCCGCGTTGTCGTCGGTCGCCACCCAACACCAGGGTGACTCCCTCCGCCGCCTCGCGATGCACGCACCCCAATTCCGCTCCTTGATCCACGCCCCCTGTTGCCGGGCGCTCTCAACCGCTCAGCAGGATGGGCGGCGATGGGCCAACCGCGCCAGGCGGCGCGTGGCCGGGAAGGTCGTGAGTCGTGGCCAGACCAGGAAGGCCTCGGCTTCGAGCATGGCCAGAGCGATACGTGGAAGATCGCGGTTGGCTGGAAAGCAGATGTAGCGCGGCGACCATTGTGGTTGGAACTTCGCGTTGAACCGGTAGAGGCTGTCGATCTGGAACCAGCGGGAAAGGAAGACCAGCAGCCCGCGGAAACGGCGGGTCACCGGCCCGGCACCGAGCCGCTGCCCGCGCTCCAACGCGGACCGGAAGAAGGCGAAGTTCAGGGACAGACGGTCCACGTTCAGCCCGCCCGCGGCCCGAACCGCTGAGACGATCAGGAAGTCGTTCAGCCCGTTGTCCGCGGCACGGTCGCGCACCATCAGGTCCAGCGACAGGCCCCGGTGTCCCCAGGGGACGAAGTGCAGCAGCGCCCGCAGCCGCGGATCATTTCCAGCGCTCTCCGGACCGGCCGTGTCCCGCGCACCACCCGAACCAGCGCCGGCTGAGTCGCCGCTGCCTGGGTTGCCGCTGCCTGGGTCGCTGCCGGCTGGGCTGCCGTCACCCGGACTGCCGCCGTTGCCGAGCCCATCGCGGTCGAAGGCCATCACCACGACGCAGCTGTCGTCGCTGGGCTCGCCGATCCGGCCGAGGGCCATGGAGAAACCGCGTTCGGTTTCCGCCCCCCGCCAGGCTTCGGCCTGCTCCCTCAACCGTTTGCCCTCCTCGGGGGGCAGATCGCTCATCCGGACGGCGCGGTAGGTGTAGCCGGCCCGCTCGACCCGGCCGACAGCTTGCCGGACGTTACGCATGTCGCGGCCTTCAAGGGTGAAGGTCCGCACGTCGATGATTGCTTCGTCGCCGAACTCCAGCGCCGTCAGGCCAACTCGTTCCCACGCTTTTCCGCCGGTTTCGGAGCATCCGATGACCGCTGGTATCCAAGCATGTTCGGCGGCGATCCGTAGGAACTCCCGGATCGCGCCCGGCCATGCCTCGTTGTCACCGAGCGGATCGCCGCTGGCGAGCATCACCCCGGACACCACCCGGTAGGCGACGCAGGCCTTGCCCGTCGGCGACCAGACGACGGTCTTGTCGCCGCGCAGGGCGAAGTAACCGAGTGAGTCGGCGTCCCCGTGCCGTGTGAGCAGCGCGCGCATCCGTTCAATATCATCAGCGGACAGGCGCGGGCGCGGTTCCGGTGGGCGCAGCGCCAGGTACACGACGGTGACGATGGTGAGCAGGCCCATTGTGAGCAGGATCCGGGTGACGAGGTCGGAGACCCGCTCGGAGCTGAACCGAAGTGGTCCGTGGATGCCGATCAGCCCCTCAACGACATGCGCGAGCTGGGCGGTCAGCGGATGTGGACCGAGCAGGCGGCCAGCGCCCATGCGCAGCAGGGCCAGCCCGACCATGATCGAGGCTGCGGCGAGGGTCAGCCCGACCCACAGCGCCCGCCAGCGGGTTGTCGGATCACCCTTGGCCCGGAAGTCGCCGCGGGCCAGTACGAGCCCGAGGAGCAGCGCCGCGGACGCGACAGCCTCTTCGAAGTCGAGGCCCTTGACCACATGCAGGACGATGCTCGTGCCGAGCAATGTCACCACACCGAGCCAGGCGCGGCGCTTGCGTCGGCGCAGACCACGGGCGAGCAGGAGCAGAAGGAGGCCGACTACCACCGTGAACGCGGCGGCCTGGCGCGATGCCGCTCCGGGCAGGATCTGGCGGATCACATCCAGCCGGTCGCGCCACTCGGGGGTGACCCCGGACACGATGTCGATCAGCCCGGCGATGAACACCAGGGCGGCGGCCGCGGTCGGTATCCATGGGTGGTTCCAGGCCGGCAACAGAGGCCGTGCCGGGCGTGATATCCCGCGGTCTGTGTGGGTATCGCCGCCGAGCCGGCTGGTTTCGGTGGCCCCCGCGGGATGGCTGCCGCGGCTGATGGTCGTCACGGACGACGCCTCCTTCCCCTCTTCATGCCCCACGGCTCCCTCGTCATGTCCCACGGCCGCGAGCGGCACAAAAGGTGATTATCACGTCGCTGTTGGCCAGTTTCTTCATCTCCCACGGCCACCAGCGGCACGAAAGGTCATTATCGCGCTGTCGGCGGCCACGGGCTGGGTGTGTGTCTGCTACCTGCCTGGCCCGTTTGGGTCTGCCCGCGGGACCTTACCCCGCCCGCCGCGCGGTCAGGCAGGAGCGTCCCGGGTATGAGAGAACACCGCATAAGAGCACCCGGCAACAGGGGGATGGATCAATGAGCCAGGCTGGGGTATATGCCTCGCGAGGCGCCGGCAGGCCCTGGGCGAACTTCCAGCGCCGCTAAGCCTTCGAGAGGACTGAACAGATGTTCGGACTACCCGAACACATCAAGGCGTACCTCTTCGACCTGGACGGTGTGCTGACCCAGACCGCGGCTGTCCACGCGGCTGCGTGGAAGGAGATGTTCGACACCTTCCTCCGCCGCCGGTCGGAACGCGACCGTGGCCCATTTGTCCCGTTCAGCGTCGGTGACGACTATCCCGCCTATGTCGACGGCAAGCCCCGGGCGGACGGCATCCGATCCTTTCTCGCTGCCCGCCACATCGAGCTGCCTGAGGGCGGCCCGGAAGATCCGTCATCCGCTGACACAGTCTATGGCCTGGGCAAACGCAAGAACGAACTCGTAACAGCCATGATTCGTGATGATGGGGTCGCCGCTTATCCTGGTTCGGTGCGCTACCTGCGGGCGTTGGTGGCAGTGGGTGCCGCGCGCGCGGTCGTATCGTCGAGCGCGAACTGCGCGGCGATACTCACCGCCGCCGGTCTCGACTCCCTGGTGGTGGTCCGAATCGACGCTATTGTGGCTGAACGCGAACAGCTGGCCGGTAAACCGGCGCCTGACACTTTCCTGGCGGGCGCCCGCGCGCTCGGTGTGGCGCCGTCACGCGCCGCGGTGTTCGAGGACGCGATCGCCGGGGTTGAGGCGGGGCGTGCCGGAGGTTTCGGCTTTGTCGTCGGCATCGATCGGGCCGGGCATGCCGACGCGCTGCGCGCGCACGGCGCCGATGTCGTTGTCGCGGATCTTGCCGATCTGCTGGACGCAGACAGGGGACCAGACACTGCTGGGGACGGCGCTGGCGGGGACGGCGTTGGCGGGGACGGCGCTGGCGGGGACGGCGCTGGCGGGGACGGCGTTGGCGGGGACGTTGACAGCGAGCATCGCCAGCCGTCGGCCGAGCCCGGCGGGCAGCGCAAGCCCGGCGGCGGGAGCGACTTGTGATCGGCGACATGTCGTTCCCGGTCGAGCCGTGGCAGCTGCGTGAATCCGGTCTCGACCCGAACCAGCTGGCCAGGGCAGAGTCGCTGTTCGCCCTGGCCAACGGGCACGTCGGCCTCCGGGCGAACCTGGACGAGGGAGAGCCGCACGCGCTGCCCGGCACCTACCTCAACTCCGTCCACGAGCTGCGGCCGCTGCCTTACGCGGAGGCCGGTTACGGCTACCCGGAGTCCGGCCAGACGATGATCAATGTTACCAACGGGAAGCTCATCCGCCTGCTGGTGGATGACGAGCCCTTCGACGTCCGCTATGGGGAGCTGCGAGCGCACGAGCGGATCCTGGATTTCCGCCGCGGTGTGCTGAGCCGCACGGCCGAATGGGTGTCACCGGCGGGCCAGGCGATCCGCATGTCGTCGGTGCGGTTGGTCTCCTTCGTCCAGCGGGCCATGGCGGCGATCTGCTACGAGGTCGAGCCGCTGGATGCCTCGGCCCGGCTGGTTGTGCAGTCCGAGCTGGTCGCCAACGAGCAGCTGCCGGCACAGTCCGCGGACCCGCGGGCCGCCGTGGCGCTGGAGGCGCCGTTGGTGGCGGAGTGGAACGGCAGCCATGGTTCGCACGCCGAGCTGGTGCACCGGACGCGGTACAGCGGTATCCGGGTCGCCGCTGCTATGGATCATGCGATTGACCGGCGGTCGGCCATGGGGGTGACCGCCGAGAGCGATGCCGACTCCTGCCGGGTGACCATCACCGCGCTGCTTGCCCCCGGTCAGAAGCTGCGGTTCGTCAAGTTCATTGCCTATGGATGGTCGGAGCAGCGCTCCCTGCCAGCGCTGCGCGACCAGGCCGCGGCCGCGCTGACCGCCGCCCGCCAGACTGGCTGGGAGGGGCTGCTCGCCGAGCAGCGGGCTTACCTTGACGATTTCTGGGCGCGCGCGGATGTCGAGGTCGACGGTGATGCCGAGGTACAGCAGGCCGTCCGTTTCGCCC
This sequence comes from Protofrankia sp. CiP3, assembly GCF_917627345.1. Taxonomy (NCBI): domain Bacteria; kingdom Bacillati; phylum Actinomycetota; class Actinomycetes; order Frankiales; family Frankiaceae; genus Protofrankia; species Protofrankia sp. CiP3. Next base: position 145,385 of record NZ_CAKJTM010000001.1, read on the forward strand.
TGTTCCACGTCCTGTCCTCGAGCGCACGGGCCGAGCGCAGGCCGATCCCGGCGAAGGGCCTCACCGGTCCCGGCTACGACGGCCACACGTTCTGGGATTCCGAGAGTTACGTGCTTCCCGTGCTCACCTATACAGCCCCGGACGCGGCGGCGGACGCGCTGCGGTGGCGGCACGCCACCCTGCCCATGGCCCGGGAGCGCGCCCGCCTGCTCGGCCTGTCCGGTGCGGCGTTCCCGTGGCGGACGATTCACGGCGAGGAATGTTCCGGGTACTGGCCGGCCGGCACCGCGGCATTTCACATCAATGCGGATATAGCGGACGCGGTGATCCGCCATGTCCGTGTCACTGGAGACAGCGATTTCGAACGGCACATCGGCCTGGAGCTGCTGGTCGAAACGGCCCGGCTCTGGCGGTCACTCGGCCATCATGATCTGGACGGTGCCTTCAACATCGATGGAGTCACCGGGCCGGACGAGTACAGCGCGGTCGCCGACAACAACGTCTACACCAATGTGATGGCGCAACAGAATCTGGTGGAGGCGGCGAACGCGGTTCGGCGGCATCCCGAGCGGGCGCACGAACTCGGCGTGAACGCGGAGGAGGCCGCCTCCTGGCGGGACGCGGCCGGGGACATGTGCATCCCCTACGATGAAAAACTCGGGGTGCATCCGCAGTCGGCGGGATTCACCCGTCACCAGGTGTGGGACTTCGAGCACACGCGTCCTGACCAGTACCCGCTTCTCCTGCACTTCCCCTATTTCGATTTGTACCGCAAGCAGGTGGTGAAGCAGGCTGATCTGGTACTGGCGATGCAGCGCCGCGGGGAGGCCTTCACGGAGGAGCAGAAGGCCCGCAACTTCGCCTACTACGAAGCACTCACCGTTCGCGACTCGTCATTGTCCTCGTCAGCGCAGGCAGTGCTGGCGGCCGAGGTCGGTCATCTCGGTCTCGCTCACGACTATCTGCGCGAGGCGGCGCTGATCGACCTCCGTGACCTGCGCGGCCGAGCTCTCGACGGCCTGCACATGGCCTCGCTGGCCGGCAGCTGGATAGCGCTGGTTGAGGGGTTCGGCGGGTTGCGCGACTACCCGGGGGCCGTCAACTCGGGCGCTGCCAACCTGGAAGCTCACATGTCGGGCGTGCTGTCGTTCGCGCCTCGCCTGGCGGAAGGGATCAGCAGGCTTGCGTTCACCCTGTGCACGCGTGGACGACGGCTGCGGGTTGAGGTCACCGACTCCACCGCGAGCTATGTGCTGTTGCGTGGCGAACCGATCACGATTCTTCACTGCGGTGAAGCCGTCAAAGTATCGATGGATGGCCCGGTGCGCCGTGACGTGCCCGCCACCACGGCCGGCCCCCAGCCGTCCCAGCCACCCGGGCGAGAGCCAGAGATCTTCCGGGTCGACTCGAGCCGTTGACCGGTTGTTCCGTTGACCGTTTTATGATCGCGGCGGTGTCGGCCCATGGTTGTCTGATGGCACTGCCGCACGGGTGAAGTCACGGTATGCGCGGGATGGAGTCGGGCCACGTTGTCCCTGGTAGCGGGAACCGTAAATGGCCGAGCCATAGGGATGCGTGGCGGGGGAGGAGAGCCGGAAGAGGCAGAGCTGGCCGATCTTCATCCCCGGCCAGAGCTTGATGGGCAAGGTCGCGACGTTCGACAGCTCAAGGGTGACATGGCCGGAGAAGCCGGGATCGATGAAACCAGCGGTGGAATGGGTGAGCAGGCCCAGGCGTCCCAGGCTGGACTTGCCTTCCAGCCGGCCAGCAAGATCGTCAGGCAGGGAAATGATCTCCAGTGTCGAACCGAGTACGAACTCGCCGGGATGCAGGACGAACGGGTCGTCGTCGTCCGGGGCGATGAGGTCGGTGAGATCCTCCTGCTCGACGGCGGGGTCGATGTGGCTGTACCGGTGGTTCTGGAACACCCGGAACCACCGGTCGAGCCGAAGGTCGATACTGCTCGGCTGGACGAGAGCCGGATCGTACGGGTCCAGGCATACCCGTCCCGCGGCGATCTCAGCCTGGATATCCCCGTCAGACAGCAACACGTCCGAGTACGTTACCGGTCGCTCCGGTCGTCGCGGGCGGCTGCCAGCTGAGTTGGCCCGCCGCGGGAGCTGCCTCGGTTGATCTACGGCTTCTTCGGGTGCGCCTCATCCTCCAGATATTGATGGTCGAGCAGCCATTGGACGTGCAGATCGCCGTCGGCCGGGGCACCGGGGACGAGGGAGCCGTCCAACTGGTACTGCTGGCCGTTACCGGGCTGATCGAACCATGGACGAACCGTTCCGGTGTAGACCGAGAAGGTCTTCAGTACCCGGTAGACGTGGTAGTTGCAGCCAGCCGGATCCGTTGAGGAGTCCAGGTTGCTTGGCGGGATCGACCGGTCGGCGTAGCGGAGCCCCTTCGGCGCGAGGAATCCGCCGCCTGTCCCGCCGAACCGGTCGATTTCCTGCCCGGGAGCCAGTGATGTCACCGTCCGGATGGGGGTGCCATCCGTGTTGATCATATATCCGTTCTGCGGTGGAAAGATCCAGTCTCCGTTGCCCGAGCGGGCGGCCGGGTCCCACCAGGTGTCCAGGAACTGCTGCCGCGGCTGACCGCCGGTCCTGTCATAGAAGAAGAGTTCTGCGCCTACCGCGCCGAACAGCGGCAGTGCTGCCGGGCCGAGCCGGCGATCGTTGTCCAGGTCGGCCGCTGAGCAGGCGTCCAGCGCGGTGATCGACACCGTCGGCGCGTTGGTGACAGCGCTGTCGCTGGCGGTGGCGGATGTCGTGCCGCCGATGACCAACACCGCGGTCGCCAGCGAGACGACCGTTTTGCGCAATTGCACGTGTTCCTCCCCGGGGTTGCACTCGGCTGGTGTTGACTCCGGAGAGTAGTTATATGATCTAGCTATCTTGCGTCGGGTCGTCGGTGCGGTGGTTCATTGCGTGTTGTCACCAGCGGTCGCGGGAACGGCGACACTGCCCGGATGCGACCGGCATGGAGCGAAGCGACATGAGCACGGCGATGCGGACCGGCCGGCGGGACCGTCCCGCGCCGCGCTCGTGCCGGCCTGTAGGATGCTGTACGTACCATGCGGGCGTAGTTCAGCGGCAGAACACGAGCTTCCCAAGCTTGCAACGCGGGTTCGATTCCCGTCGCCCGCTCCACTCTGGGTGGACTGTGTCAGACAGAGTCTGACCTGCTCGCTTCGCCATGCCAGCCCAGGGGGCAGAGCCCCCTGGAACCCCTACGTTCCTTGGCTCCACTCGGGGTGGACTGTGTCAGACAGGGTCTGACCTGCTCGTTCGGACCGGGCGACTCGCAGGGCCACGGGGACCCGGTTGATCGGCTCGGCTGGGATCGTCTGTGTCACCGGGTCGGAGCGGTCCGGGGCGCTGTCCCGCGGGGTGCGCGGCGGGGTACCGGTCGGACCAGCCGGATCGGGGATGCGGCGGAAGAGGAGAACGGTGTCCACGTCTCCGTAGGTCTCTACGAAGATCGAATTCGTCGGGATCGTGCCGAGGACGCCGACCAGGCCGGCCACATCGGCACCGGGCTTCACCGTCACTTCGTGATCGCCGTGGTGGTTCTGCTGGGCGAAGGCCAGCGGCTCGTCCCTGTGGGGGGTGCACCACGGGTTGCCCGCAGGCGGGAAGATATCCATGGGTCGCGTTCCCTTGGTTGCGTAGGGGGCGGGATCAAGGCCCCGCCCGGCGCTGGAATCGCCGTGGCGGGGCCGCTGCGCCGGGAGTCCGGCGGTTCATCTGCCGTAGGCAGGCGGAAGAATGATGTTGACTGTGTTGGGTCAGTCGTCGACCGGCGGCATGTCCGCCGCGCGGATCTTTTCGGGCATGGTGTGCTCCCTTGTTGCGTCAGGGCGAGCCGAGGTGTGTTCGGTGCTGGAATCACCGGTACGTACTCGTTTCTTGGCGGTCGCCAAGGTTTGTCCAGGATGTGCCATGGGTTGGCGACTGTCAAGTACGGTGGTGGTATGACGCACCACCTGATGGGGACGGCGGAGATTGCCGAACGCCTGGGGGTCAGCCGGCAGCGGGTACACCAGATCGAAACAACCGATCCGACGTTTCCGAAGCCGGTCATCGAACTGTCAGCCGGGAAGGTGTGGGAGACCACCGACGTCGAGAAGTGGATCGTTGAGCGACGAGCCAGCAGAAACCGAGCATCGGATGACAGGCACGGGAAGCCGCCGGACTGACCCAGGAGGACGCCGCCGCGGAGCTGACGGCCCTCTCGGAAAAGCAGGGTTTCAGCCCCACCCTGCGAGCGACCGCGGAGATGATCCGTCGGCATGAGCGGGGGCACGTCTACCCGGGCCTGCGGTACCGGCGGGCCTACATGCTGTGGTACGGCGCTTCGGCGGAACGCCTCGGTTTCCGCAGAACCCCGCTCGTGCCGAAAGACTGCGACGGAGTGCGCGCGGGGGACATGGCGTCCGAGCGGAACCCGGATGACGATGGACAGGCGGTACCCGCGGACACCGGCCTGGAACAGCTATGGACCGACGGCGGGCTTGCAGCGGGATGGGAGGAGGTGACCACCCCGGTGGAACGCCGCCGTTTCCTGACCCTGTCCGGTGCGGCGCTGGCGTTTCCCGTCCACGAATGGCTTGTCGCCGACCCTACCTCGGATCTTCATCGGATCGATGCCGCGCTCGCGGGCCACCGAGTCGACAGCGTGCTCGTGGCCGATCTGACGACCCGGGTGGATGCGCTGCGGCGGATGGACGACGCCCTCGGCGGGGGAGCAATTCACGATCTTGCCGTGTCTGAGTTACGGCTTGTCGTCGCGCTCATCCGGCACGGTCGGCACGGATCCGTGGAACGGGCCGGTCTGCACGCGGTCGTGGCCGAGCTGGCCCGGTTGGTGGGGTGGGCGCACTTCGACACCGGCAACCATGGGGCTGCGCAGCGGTGCTGGCTCGTGGCTGTGCGGGCTGCCCACGAGGCGGGGCAGCCGGCGATCGCGGCGAACGTGCTGCGCTGCATGGCTGGTCAGGAACGTGCCTTGGGGGATCCGTGCAGCGCGATCCGGCTGCTGCGGTCGGCGCTCACCGGCGCCCGGGGGGCGATGAGCGCGACCGAGCGGGCGGTCCTGGCCGTGATGCTCGCTCGTTCCTACGGCGATCTCGGGGACCGGCGGGCGGTACAGACCGCGAACGACCAAGTGTACGCGCTCATCGAGGAGGCACGGCCGGAGCAGGATCCGCCGTGGGCCTACTGGATTCAGCCGCACGCGATCGCGTTCTCCGCGGGTGACGCGTTGGTGTCCACGGGGCGGGCGGCCGAGGCCGTTCCCCATCTGCGGCGGGCCGTGGGGGAGGTTGCGGGCTTTCCCCGGGATCGGATTCTCTACCTGACCCGTCTGGGGACGGCGCACGTGGATACCGGTGAGATCGATCAGGCTATCGAGCACGGGCATGAGGCCATCGCATGTGCGGCCCTGCTCGATTCCGGGAGCGCCCGCGCCAACATCCGCAGTCTGTGCCAGCAGATCCAGGCCACTGGTCATCCTGCCGCCGTCGATCTCACTGACCACGCCTGGAGCGTGCTGGCCACAGCACTGGTGTAGCCGTCCCGGGAAGGGCCGGACAGGAGCCCGCACCGACTCCGACGGTCCGAGTCTGGGTAGCTGCCGAATTATCCGTTTTAGGATCAAGAGTCCGTCAGCGGATGGCCGCGCCGCGCGGCGGCTGCGCGTGGCCCTGGCGGGCCATGCTCGCCGGCGCGTCGCAGCCACCATCGGGTAGCGGAACGCGAGGAAGGCTTTACAACAACTACCCACAGCTACCATGGGACGCCCAGCGTGGCGATGTCAAGCGAGCGGACCCGCACCCATGTGGGCAAGCAGCCTGTCCAACATGTGTACTGGAGAGACCTACACCGCTACCCTACTCATGTGAAGTTGGCTGAGGCGAGGACTCGCCCGCCCGTCGCGGGCAGATGCACGGGGACAAGGTGACGGACGATGGTCGAGCCCATCGACGCTGCATATGAGCGCTTTCTGGAACTCAAGGCCCAGATAGCATCTTATGCGGACACAATAGAAACCGAGCAAGACACTCGCGTCAAAGTAATCGATCGGTTTTTTCTTGACGTATTGGGCTGGTCGTTCTCGGAGCTCTTGACCGAAAGCCCCGTCACTGATGGATTTATCGATTACAATTTTCAAGTCGAAGGAAGATCTCGACTGATAGTTGAAGCCAAGAAGGATGGACGCAGCCTCGGCTGCGAAGACGTCCGCAGCGGCAAAGCATATAAGCTTAACGGGCCAGTATTTCGCAATAAAAATTGCAAAGAAGGCATTCAGCAAGCAATATACTACTGCGGCCAGAAGAATGCTGAACTCGCCTGCGTGACGAACGGAAGAGAGTGGATAATCTTCCGAGGGAATCGGCTGGGCGACGGTCAGGACACCACCTCCGGTATGGCTTTCGTATTCTCTAGCTTGAACTCTGTGGAAGAAGATTTCAAGCTTTTTTATCGACTTCTCGATCGATCATCTGCCGGACATGCCGAATACAGGCCGTACTTCCAAGAAGCGGAAGGTCAACCTATTCGAGCGAATGATGTCAGAAGGCCACTCCGGCGGCCAGGAAGCGAGAATCTCCTACCGCTAGGCCCACTTGCCAGCGATATCAATGACGTCATGCGGTCCTTTTTTGACCGACTCTCCGGGGATTCCGACCCAGGCCTTCTAGCCCGCTGCTTCGTCACCACGAATGAAAGTCAGGTGGCAGATAGGCAGCTTGCAAAGATATCCGAGGATCTTTTGACGCGTATTCGCGGCCTTGACACGGCAGACGCGGACGCATTGAGCGGATTAATTCGACGCGCTGCAGCTACGAAGCGTAACGAATTCGTGGTTATCGTAGGAACCAAGGGCGCCGGAAAGAGCACCTTCATCGAGCGCTTCTTTGGCCTTGTCCTCAGTCCAGAAATTGCAAAGCAATGTATTGTGCTGCGCGTCAATCTTGCCAGCAATGATGGCGACGCAGACACAGTGCAAAAGTGGCTCGATCGAGAACTTCTGCGTACCATCGAAAACACAGTATTTCCAGATGATCCCCCCGAATACAATGAAATAGAGGGGATTTTCTATGATGAATATAATCGACTTCGACGTGGTGCATGGAGAGAGCTCTACGAGAGCAATCACTCTCAGTTTCGAATCGATTTTGGCAAATATATCGAAGCTCGCCGTGAAGAGCAGCCCCACGACTACATAAACGGGCTAATACGTCACGTCGTAGGGAGTCGCAAGAAACTGCCGGTTATCGTATTCGATAACGCAGATCACTTTAGTCTCTCATTCCAAGAGCAAGTCTATCAGTACGCCCGCTCAATATACGAAAAAAGCTTGTGTCTGATTGTGCTGCCGGTCACCGACCGAACGAGTTGGCAGATGTCCCGGCATGGCGCATTGCAGTCCTTCGAACATCAGGCCCTATTTCTCCCTACCCCACCGACAGAAACAATCATCCGCGCTCGAATAGATTATCTCGATCAACAGATTGCTGAAGAGCGCAGCAAACCCGATCAGCGATACTTTGTAGATCGTGGGATTTCCTTGTCGCTCGACGATCTTTCCGCATTCACACGTTCTCTACAGAGAGTCTTTCTGCAAACTTCAGATACCGCTATGTGGGTAGGAAGTTTCGCGAACCATGACGTTCGACGTGCGCTACGGCTGGCAAGAGATTTTGTCACCTCTCCCCACCTTGCAGTAGAGGATCTAATCAAAGCGTACATCGCCGAGAACTCTGTATCAATCGAGTCTAGCCGATCAAAGCGTGCGTTAATTAGAGGTCGCTATGACATCTACCCTGTCGAGCGACATGAATTCGTCCAAAACATTTTCTCATTGAACCAAGACCTGGAGACCACGCCGCTGCTTGGCGTACGTCTTCTGCAAGCACTCAGAGATACGCCTAGAGGCGACCATGAAGGTTCTTTCCTCGCTATCGATCAGCTTATTGAGTATTGCAGGGCAATGTACATTGAACCCCGTGCCGTAATGCTCTGGCTTGATGTCATGCTCAAATCTGGGCTATGCCTCAACTACGATCCAACGGTACTCAAAGCCGATGAAGCGAGAAGGTTGGAGCTCTCGCCTTCAGGGGAACAGCATCTAGAGTGGTCCAAGTTCGACTTGGAGTACGCGAGCGCCATGGCAGATGTCACGCCTATCGCCGATGAAGTCGCGTACGCAAAAATTCAATCGTACGCTCGGCAGCACCAAGGTGGGCCTGCGTGGCGCAAGAAGATCGCAGCATTCGCCGAGTACCTTCTCGCAGAGGACCAACGCTACACTAAGATATCGGTGCATCCCGCCTATGATGGCCAGCACGGAATCACTAACGCTTTCAAGGCTCTATCGGACCCTTACGTTTTGGTATAGAAAGCGAAACGCAATTCGGCCCGAATTATTGTTAGGATTCGTAATGAAATAACAAATGCATCCTCTGGAGCGTCTTCGCAGGTCACGGGCCTGCAGAAGGCTCAAGATGAACAAGTTATTTCATTACGGATTCTTAGTAGGCAGGGGCATCGCTGTTCCAGCGAAGCTATGCGCCTACCGAAATCCGACTGTCAGCACTTGATCGATTTTTCTGCTGCCCCGTAGATAGGCCACCGCCGGTCAACCGTCGGCGCCTCGAAGGAAGTCCTCTCGATCATCCAGACCTTCCGGTTGAGGAAGAGCACCCACTCGCTTGACGCTAACGACGCAGCAGTGTTCATGGAGGCCGCTGTCACCCGAATCAATCACGCTTAGTGACGGCACCTGAAGAATCACTGTACTGCAGTTGTACTGCAACCGGGGTGGACGTCCATGGACGTGGGTCGACATCACCTAGCCCGCGACCTGCGCCGGTGGACGGCGGTGGACGTGGGTGGACGGTGCGCCGAGGGCTACGGATCAAAAGGTTGGGCGTGTCTGGGCGAGTTTAAAACGTGCGGGGGCTCCGCCCCCACGCCCCCGGCCCTCGCTCTGGAGAGGAGGGGAAAGGGCGGCAGACCGCTGATCCTCTCCGTCAGTCGGGCACCCGGAGGGCTACCCCAGAACCCCCTGACCGCGCAACGGCCGACACCACCCAGCCCGGTGCAGCCACGCTGCGGCCGTTGCCCGGCCGGGGGAACCTGGGGTAGGGCAAAGCCTGCCCGACCGACGGAGAGGATCAGCTCAGTCCGGGGCATGTGGCGGCAGCCACTCCAATGGCCGACATGCGGCCTGAAGTTACGTATGGTAACGATTTTCAGTGGCCCACTCGTCCACTTCGATCGGCGAGGTGCATCCGGAAGGATCACGGCCGTACAGCCATTCGTACAGCCAAGCCCGCGGACAACGGCGAACTTCGGTGTACGTCTGTGGAGACTGGTAGGGCTGTGACCTGGCTGTACGGACGTCAGCGGACATTGGCGGATGGAACGGGGCGTTCTTGTAATCGGGCGGCTGGCTCGCGGAATCCGCGGGGATGGGCAGGCTCGGATGACAGCCAAGCCGGGACAACGCATGACCTGGACTGGCGGAGGTCAGCGGGCGAGTACAGACGGGTGTTCGACGGACTCGGGTCCACGCGCCAAATAGGATGGATTACGAAATTCTGGTCGAGTCTTGCGCGACGGGAACAGGCGCGCCTCCCGACGAGCCACTAAAAGAGCCCGATGTGGACCTTTCGCTCATGGAAAACACCCGGCAAAAATTATCCTTTCCAGCAAAAAGGAGATATGCGTCAAGCATGTCCTTAACGGTGCCCCTTCGCTCGACATCTCTCTTGAATGCAACTTGTTCATCGCGCGGTATCTCGGGCGGGAGATTTTCCGCAATGGATGAACGTACCCCGTCGAGAGTTCTTCCATGAACGCTGGGCGCAATATATGTCATTCGAGTGTTGTAGTGCTTTAGGTCGATCGATCTCAACATTGCTGGCTCAAATATTTGAACTAGCGTCTCTATTCCAATCGGGATTTGGTTGCTAGCGCCTCCAATTTGGAGAGTGAATAGTCGGACATGCATAACCGCTTTTGTGCAAACTCCAATTACCACTGCAATCAGCCAGGGGCTTCCGCCGACGGGACCGGATATGGCCTGCCCATGCCCTCCGTCGTCTAATGCTACCGCGGAACAGAGGTAGAGCACGACAGAAATTGCACCATAGAGTAGCGCATAACAGTAGATGGTCCCAATGTGGATTGCCAGAAATAGTGTCCTTGGAAATTTAGAGGTGGCGACTTCCGTCCACGTCACAATTGCGGCAATACCAAAACTGAGGGTGGCGGGAAGTAAATCGCTATGGATCATCTGGTTGGCCACCGGGAGCCGAAGGACCACCAGGCATCAGAATTTGCCGCTCTGTATTCATCGCCTTCTCGTACTACGGCCCCTTCATTTTCAAGTTCGCCTAGCGTCTCTTCTACCTGATCGCTAGGTACGCCTATTGACGACGCGATGAAATCTGGAGATAGCGCCTCCCGGTACGATTTGACAAAACTTAAAATTACCGAACTGAGTCCGAATATTTCCAATGCAACCTCCCCACTGCCCTCCATCTCGACCTACAAGCCTAGAGAGAGTCTAGAAGGCGAGCCGTTGTATGTCTAGAGGAAATGCCTAAATCGAAAATTAAGCGCAAAACGCATTTTTGGCCAACCCGTGGGATCGGGACGCCCCCGCCCGACCGTCGGGTCGCCGGCTGGTCATCTTCGATCCGAGATCACATACCGTCGCACCGCCTGACCGCCTGACCGCCTGACCGCCTGACCGCCTGACCGCCTGACCGTCGGGCAGAGCCACGACGTCGATAATGCCTTCCGTCACCGGTGGCTAGACCTGTCGAGCTGCCGACCATTCGTTCCCGAGTGGCGCAGGCCCGGCGGACACCGATGCAACCGTATGGATCATTCGGCCCGACACACCGTGAGGTGTCGCGACCGGTGTAGCAACGACTGTGGACGTGCGCGGACATGCGTTCTCGACGGGGATTCATCTATGCAACCGCTACGCTCCGTGGTTGATGTTGACTACGATCAAGGTGGCCGACGGTGGCGGGATGGCCGTCGAGCTTCTTCGCGGATCTTTCTTCGTGCCATTCGTGTGCCAGTAGCAACTGGCGCCATGTGGTCCGATCGGTGCCCTTCGGTGGGGAGCGGATCGCCGCTGACCTGGGAGGATGGTTGTCGGCCCAGGTCACCAGTGAGCAGCGCACAGGTTTCCCAAGCTTGCAACGCGGGTTCGATTCCCGTCGCCCGCTCCATCCCCTTCCGCCCCTGGTCAGAGCCGCCTTCCGGCCAGGGGCAAAGATCTTTCTAGAAGATCACGATCGGGCCATGGGCCATCCACGGGCCATTAGGCCGCCTCGATGCTCGCCGCGGCCTGAGCTCCTCGTGGCCTGATGGCCGCGCACCAGGGGCCACGCGGACCCGGGCACGTATCCGCGTACCGCTCGTCTACAGAAGGGCCGGCTGACAGCCACACCCGAACTGCCGCCTTCCTGCGCGCCAGCGGCCAAGTGCCCTGGTGGGCGCGAGCCTGCCCACCTCACGTTGAGTTTTCCAGTCAGCCCGTGCCAGCAGATCCAGGCCACCGGTCATCACTGTCGCTCATGCGATCGCGGCGATATCCCCGTCATCGAAGTAGATCGCCTGGTGCAGCCGGCCGCCAAGCGCAGCGGCGTAGCGAGCAACCACATCCTGACCGGACAGCGAACCCTGCTCGATCTGCGAAATCCGTCCCTTGGTCACACCCATCCGCTCCGCGACCTGCGCCTGCGTCAGACCCCGCTCCCGGCGCACCTCAGCAAGCCGATGACCCACCGCGACCGCGAGGAGCTCTTGGCGGCCGGCAGCAACCGCGTCTTCCCCGCCGGCACGGGCAACCTGCTCGGCACGGATGTCAGACCACCGTGTGTAGCCGCTCATCGCTGATAGCTCTCTTCCTCGCCGCGTTCCACCAGGTAGGTCTTGTAGCGCTGCTCCGCAAGCGGGATCGCTTCGGCGTACCAGGCGTTCCACTGCCCTGCATTGTCCCCGGCAACAAGCAGGA